>WRAG01000033.1 GCA_009780345.1 Oscillospiraceae bacterium | reverse complement strand
GCGAGTTCCGTTGAAACTTACCAATTCTTGACCATTGTGGTTTAGTCTTGTCGCGTGCGTTAGTGCTATAAACGTGATTTCTTCGTTCAGGTCTTTTTGGATATATGCCATCGACCCGTCCGTCGAAAATTCACCAAAAGCGCGGTAGCTTAGTGCCGAACCCGCGAATCTTTCGGCATAATTGCTGTGATTACCCGGTATAACTTCGTTCGAGCTGTAATAAATCCCCGTGTCACGACCCATTTCAATTCTAAGCGAAGTTGCAACCATTGTGCTAACGTCAAGGGGTATCCTTGTGACTTCAACGTGCGTTCTGTTACCCGGTCTGTCGGGGAAAAGTACCGCGTCAAATGTTTGATGACCCGCCACATTCTCACGAACGTAGGTTACGTAGTAAGAAGGAGTCTCGCCATATCTTGTATGGTTTCTCCAAAGTCGTATCGGATCATGAGTTGCGCCGTGAGGGTTGCTATAATGCCCTTGGCCGCCAAGAGGTTCGTTCAACCTGGTGTCAAAAGAACCGGGGTCAGCAGGTATGACTTGAATATTCGGTCTGCCCGGTCCAAAGTCGGTTCTGAATATTCCTGTTGTAGAGTCAATGGTTGGGCGACCTATATTTGTGTGCGTATCTGCGTGCCATATTTGTCTAAATGTGTTCGTACCCGTCGGCGCGTAAATAAAATCGGATACAATCCAGAATCCGTTGTGAATAAATGTCACTTTCCTGTTTATGTCCATGCCCGGCCAAATACGCCCCGATCCTGCCGGAGCAAGACCGCCGCTTGGGTGGGCAGTAGTCCCCGCAAGCGGAACATTCGGAGCAGTTCCAACGTGAACCGTATCAAACATACTGTTTGAAAGCATGTCAAGCCGTTGCGGCCATTGAAGCATTGAAGCCGCAGGATTATTAAGGTTTACGCTATGAGGTTGCCAAAAATGGTCTCTGTTATTAACTTGTATCGTATTATGCGACGCCGTCCATCTAACACTCCAAAACATAGGAGACGCATGACCGTAGTGCGTTCCGCCCGCTTCGACCAAAAGCGGATGTCCGAACGCGTAAACGTCAAGCCCCAAATCACCTCTATGGAAGTGAGAACCCATGTATGCATTCGAAATGAAAGCCGCCATATTATAGTTACCCCAGCCGTCGCGAAGAGCGGCGTTCGGCTTATCCATAAACGCTATAGACAAGAACGGAGGTCTTTCTCCCGAATTACCTTGAGTAATAACATATTCAATCCACGGATCGGGGTTTAGCGTATTCGTCTCGGTAAGGAACCCGGTTCTCCATTGGATTTCATTTGAACTTCCCCAACGAGGACCACCGCCGTTCGGCATCATCAAGCCCATCATATATCTTGTGAATCTCCGATAAGCGTCGGTAAAGAACATAGCGTCGGGGTGAGTTTCTCCAAGCAAATCTGTTGTGATTTGCATTATGCCAAGCATCTCACGAGACACGCCAATCATGTATCCGGATGTTCCCTCCACGAAACTTCCGTCAGGATTTAGCATAAACAGTGAATACATTCTACGCAAAACATGTGAAGTATGCTCCCACCAACCGTCTCGGTTAAATTCCGGCGTAAACGCTTGCGTTCTAAGAAGCGCAAGGCGGCGCGCCATAGTTTGGTTAGCGGCAATAGACTCGCCGGCCGATACCAAAGGTTCCGCGTGACGACGAGCAAATTTTATTTGCGTCGTAAACATTTCGGGAGTCATAAAACTGCTGTTCATCGTTCCGAAAAGCACATTATACATATGCTGAGTTCGCCATGAGGCGTCAAGAATACGCGAGAAATCAGCTCTCGGAACTATATCATAAAGCCCTAAGTGCATATGAACCGATCTGAACCCAAGTTCATTATCACGCGTAAGTCTGTATCGCGCAATCATTTGACTCGTCTCAACCATACGAGATATGCCATTTGGCCATTCGTATTCCATTCGATATAAAGGCGCAAGTGTCGGCGCGACAGCTCCCGGCGCAGCCGCGCCCTGGAATCCGCGATAGTCCGGCTCCGGCCACCACCAGCCTATTTCTCTGAAGGAAACAACCTGCATAACATGAGTCGGATGAACCCATGTAAATGTGTTTTCATCAATGTCGGGCAGATTATTTCTTGACATAACAAACACTCTGTTAGTTCCCTCGGAAGACCGGGCGTAAAAACGCAATCTTACCCGCGTGACGTTTCCGGTAATTCCGCGATTGTCAAACATAAAGTATGGGCGGAAAGTGTCCGTTCCGAACGGATACGGAGTGCCGTCAGGCTTAGGTCCGCCTGTACTTTCTCGGGATAGCAAAATTTCAGCATCGCCGAAATTTATATTTGAATTCGTGCCGGCGCTTATGTGTACGTCGTGTGTAGCAGGGAACCTTCTAACAATACCGTCAACAGTTATTTCAAGATACGCAACGTTTCCTGACGGATTCTCTTTACTGTGTATTTCAACATAGCTTCCGTCATTATTGCTGGAAAAAAGCCAAAGAGAATTATCTCTTATAACGTTCATGCCGTGCAATTCAACGGTATGCCACTGCCAATCGGTATCAACTTCGACTAACGCAAGCGGCGCTTCCCTCTCAAGGAACGTAACCGCCATGTCGCGCCACATTTCGGATATCAAGAAATTACGCATATCCCCACCGGTGGTAACCGGCGGTGGCGGCGTCGGAACATCGGTACGATTTCTATAGTATTCAAGCAATTCTACTCGAGCAAGTTCGTAATCGCCGGCTTTAACAGCCTCTTCAACATAACGAAGGTCGGGGAAAAGGTCGTATCTAAGCATTGGCTCAATTCCCCAGCTATTACTGAACGGATTCCACGAACCAAAGAAATCTTCATCCGTCAAATGCATCGGATCGTAAAGCGGCTGAATAACTCCGCGGCTTGTATCTCGTCTTAACACGGTCGCTAAAAACGCTCGTCTGTAAGTAACGCCGCCAACTTGGGCAATAGCGGTTAAAGTCACCGGAATATCGCCCGCCCTGTTAAATTGACGGGTAACTTGTCCGCCGGACGATATAACTTCGCGATTCGAAGTTTCCCATCTTACAGTTGCGCCGCCAACGCTGGTTGGCAAACTCAAATTTTCGGTCACGGCGCTCAAATCGCCGAGAGCGCTTACCAACGCAGCGTCAACCGTGTTGACGCTACTACTAATTCCTTCTAAAATAAACGTATCGTTTCCGCGCGCGGAAGATAGGCTTCCCGAATACGGCGCAAGCGTGAAATTCGCTTGACTTCCCGAAACATAGCCCGAAACGTTTACAGATGTATAATCAGCGCCCATATCGCGCGCAGCTCTTGCTATTTCATTGCCGCTTGCGTCAAAAATTACGTACTCACGGTCATATCTTAAAGCTTGGCTCGGAATTTGAAGCAAAAATCCTGCCGAAGCACCGGGAACATTAAATTCCAAGTCCATTTCGTCCGCGTTACGCGTTGCGTTTCCCGCGACACTTCCCGTACGCAGTACGGTCAAAGAATAAATAAACTCCATAGACTGACCGCCATGCGAAACTGTCGCTCTTAAGCTCGCTTCCGCATTCGCGGCATTAGCGCCCGGGCGCGTAATCACGCCGGCGTTTGAAATAACGCTCGGAGTAAGACTCGTCCAGGTAATATTCGCCGTTTCTCCGCCGCTTGTAACGGTCGAAGGCAATGTTATATTGCTTGAAACGGCTGTTCCAAGCTGTTCTCTTATTATGTTGTCCGCGGCGATAAGCACCGAGTTCGACTGCGATTTATTAACAATAAGCGATGGTCTTTGCTCCTCGTTTGCCGCGCCCGTGCCGTGCAAAACTAAGTTTTGATGATTATTATTAGGCACATCAACCGTTCCGCCCGATGTCGAGACGGTAATAATAGGTCTGCCCAAATCCAATCTGATCGCTATAAACGAACTTTCCGGATTTTCTTCGAACTGCGCTCGGATTTGCGGCAAAATGTCGGTTGTGGTATAAACCGTATTAGTCGCAAAGTTTCCAACTCTTCGATAAAGGAAAGACGCGGCGTTAAGAAGACCGATTTCTTGCACTCTTGCATAAGACATAGGCTCAGACGGATAATCCGCCAAATCATTCGGCAAAAGCAACGCCCTGAAGTCGCGAGGACCAATGTTGACACTATCTGTATTGGTGCTAACACGCAACATTATCGAATCGATGGCGTCAAGATTATCCCTAAAATCCGAAAGATCAAACCGCACAAATCCTACGCGCCTGGTGCAGGCGCCGCCGGTCATGCCCGGAAATCCACCCATACCGGGAATTGAAGACCAAAATCTGCCGGTTGCGTCAAGCTGTATAACCGGTCCGTTAAGCGGTTGCGCGGCGAACCTAAACCGCGCGAAAAAGCCGTCATAAGCCGGCAAAATTGTTTGTGGCGCCGCAAAAGCTTCGATACTTAGCTCTGCAGGTTCCTCAAACACCGGTTCCGGCTCATAATCATACAAATCCGCATCAGACAAATCGGTTTCATAATCATAATTATCATATATATCAGCCTCATACGTGTCGGCGATAATATTCATTCCCGTCAACGTCAAGAGCATAGCAAGCGCGGTAATCAGCGCAATTAATTTCATTTTCATATCAAGTCCCCCTTTTTTGGTTTATTGACAGAGTATGGGCGTAAAATTTTGCGCCAATGCTCTGTCGATAAACCTTTTTAGCGTGCCGGCGCTAAAAATATTAACACCGGCACGCCATATAGCAATGTATAAAACTAGTCTCTTACAATAACCAAAATATTCGCGTCCATCATATTAGCTTGAACAAATACGATTGACGGATTTAACGGATTGTCTTGAAAAGATACAATATCGTCAACGGTTGCCGGAGTAACCGTGTTGCGCGTTCTGTCGAAAACATAAAAATCATTAAACTGAGCTTGATCGTTATCCGGATTTTCAGTATGCGCGTATATATGCACACTTGTCGTTTGATCAAAACTCATATTTCTGCCTATTTGCAGATAATGACGCAAAAATCTTGAGGCGTTATTAATTTCAGCTTGGCGAAGTATCATTACAGGACCAAAGATTCGCGCATTCGCGGTGTTAACGCCAATTTGCTGGAATTCTCTTTGAGTTGCAAGCTGAGCAAATCGCTCCATTTCTTCAATTTCGCCGCCAAACCCAAGTTGGAAGCTTATTACGTCTCCCATTCTAAGGTCATTCGCTAATCTAAACACTTCCAAATCATGCGCCGCGTAGTGACGGAACGGCTCGCCCTCGCTATATCCTTCAATAACGAACGTAATTTGTTCAGATCTGTCCATCGCTTGAGAAACTCTGGTTACTATTCCTATCGCTTCATCGCCCGGTCGATCGCCCGGATTAATTCTGATAACGATAGCTCTGACATACCCGGTATCCTCGTCAAGTTCAAAAGCTTGAACATCATATTGCTCTGCATCTCTAAAGTCAATAACCATTCCGAAATCTTCTAATCTGCTATTGCCATGACTGTCGTACGGCACTACAAAAAACTCGGTATCAACATTAAATTTAAACGGCATATCCTGTCTGCCCTGTAAAGCGCGGAATCCTCTCGCAAGTCTCAAATATTCTCTGTTCGCTCTGCCGCCGTAATGGTTAGCATAGGTGATTTCACGAACAACGCCGTCGGCGCTTACAACCAAGCTTGCAACGGTTCCTATTTGAATATTGTTAAACGCCGCTTCGGCATTCGCGAAAACATCACCGTTAATCATTACTCTTTCATGAACTTGATAGATATTAAGTCCGTAGTAATTATCATAAACCTGTATTCTCATACTGGAATCCAGCCCGCCAAAATTAGAAGTTTTGTTTATAACATAAACAAACTCCGATCTTGCAACTTCAAATCTGAATATTTCTCCATTTTCGTCAACCCAAAATCTTCCTGTTCGCCCTAAAGCGGCGTTTTCCAGCTGACTTGTTACATAGTATCGCTCGTCGTTAATAACAACCCATTCTCCGTCTTGCATTTCGCTTATCGAACCGATAAACGGAGGCGGCAATAATATAATTTCAAGGAAAAGTCTATCCTCTGATTCAACGATAGATATTGCGTCTCTTATTCTTATATCGTGCCAATTCGCAGGTTCTCCGTCAACCGTTCTTACAATAACGGTTCTGTCGCTATTCTCTCTCATGTCGATAACAGCGCTTCCTCTGAACTGGCCTTGAACATAAATCATTTCGTTTCTTACGCTTATGTTACTTACAACAAAGCTTTCCGAACGGGTAAATCTTATAACGTCAATCATTCCGTCGTTATCGTTGTCAATCACCAATACATTTCCGTCTGAAAAATCAAGATCTTCCGCCGTAAACGAATCAAGCATACGATTGTTGAATATAACAACTACGTTCGGGCTAACATTTAATTGTCTTGTTCTGCCCGCCGCTTCGTCATAATATTCAACTCTGTTGTTAGTAAAAGTCGGATATGTCGATCTCGGTAAAAGTCTGACAACGTTTTGCCGTGTAACGCGGAACCCGGCAACTTCGCTAATCGCCGCCCGATCGTCAGTTCTTGCAACATATTGAATGTGATATCCAATATGGTTGCCAACAGCGGTTCCGCCGTTGTTTAATCTTACGCCGTCTATAACAACTTCGTCATCGTTTAAGTTAAAATTGCTTCCGCCGATGTTTGTAATTCTGTTGGCTTCAACAATACCTTCACCCATAACAAAACCGCTCAATCTTAAAAACTGAGCTTCCAAAGTGTCGCCTTCTCTAGTTTGCATGTCAACCGTATCGATTCCAAAAACTCTGGTTCTCATCATTTCAACGTTAAAACTGTTGTGCAACATTAACGCGAACGATAATCTTGACATCGGCTGATTAGAAACGCCGCCGGTTCCGCTCGCAAGTCTCAATCTTGTTGCTTGCATCAAGTATCCCATCGGCCATCCGCCTTGAAAATTAGCCATTTCGCCATATCCCAAAGCGGTAACAAGCATTTTCGCCGCCTGCTCAACTGTAATATGCTCGTCAATCGCAAGAATTCCGCCCGGGTGTCCCGACAAAATTCCTAAAACCGTTGCAAGGTGTACAATCCCCGCATATTCGTGATCGGGAGAAAGGTCGGCAAATCCGGTATAGATTTCCATTCCCAATGCCAAATCAAGGAATCCAAGTGATCTGATAATCAAATAAGTTGCTTCACCTTTTGTGATTGTATCTTCATTAGTAAAGCCGTCAACGTCATCCTCATCAATTATTCCAAGTAATGCAAGATAACCTAAAATTTCTTGATCGCGAGTCATTTGCGAAAAATCATTTACAACGGGCGCCGCAAAAACCGCGTGGAATTGCGTAACCACGAGAAAAATCGCAACAATAACCGCTAAAATTCTTCCCTTATTTACCATAAAAAAACCTCTCCTATCACCTTAAAAAATTTTTCCTAAATTAACAGATATTTATTCTTCCCTCTAATACCAAACACCCGCCCCAAAGACTCTACAAGTCTTCGGGGCGGTAGTTACATTTTTAATAGTGCTATTTAATTTTAGTTATATTAAATAATATAAACAGATTCAATCGGAGCCAAAGCAGAAAAGTCTTCCCACAACATCAATCTTGCTTCACTCGCATTGATGCCTCTCCAACTCAGGCTTCCTGTAAAGTTCGCAGGATCAATAGTAAGCGTTACAGCGTTAGGACCACGAACTGCGACATCATTATCATCAAATGTAAGAGTTCCCATCATAACATTGTTTCCGCCGTAAAGAGCCATGATTGGTTCAAATGTTGCGGTATCCGCACCATCGAAGTAAACGATAAACTCGGTAGGCGCTCCCGGAGCTCCTGCCAATGCAGCACTCACGTGATACCACGTCGCCAACACTTCTTCGGTTATAGTTCCGCCTTGACCATCGTCAACTTCAATCTCAACATAAACGCTTACCCCATCTACAGGGCTTTGCCATCTCGCATACAACGTAAGCACTCCGTTAGTCGTGTTAGCCGCCGTCAATTCGTCAGTAGCAAAATTCCATGGAAGTGTAAACGACGAGTCTCGATACCAACCGGTAACGAAAAGATTTCCATCATCCGCGGTCGGTAACCCAGGATTAGTCAACAATAACTCGTATTGCGGCTGAGCAATTATAGGATCAATTACCGGAGCAGTTTCACCGGCAGGGAATCCTGCTTGTGTATTAAACACAACTCTGCTTGTGTAAGCGACAACATCGTCAAACGTCTCATCACCCATGAATCTTCCGCCGGCACTTTGCATGCGTACTCTAACGGTGTAACTATCATTATTATTTGCAAGCCACGGAACGGTAACAACAGTAGTTGGTCCCGCAACCGGAACAACAAGTGTTTGACTTGTTCCTCCAAACGATGTAATATCAACCAAAAGTCTGTCGCTTGACATTATAGTTCCGTCTAACTCTATATTAATAGTGTTCGCCGGGTCGCCTGTTACAACATTGATATCAACTTCGTATCCGGTTGGACGCTGATCTTCAAGCTGATACGAAATACTTGGCATCGGCAACCATGGGTCAGCAGTTGGATTTCTGTTCGGGCGTATACGTATATTGTGGTTTCCGTTTCCTTCCATTATCAACACCGGATAGAACAAATGAGTTTGCGCCAACACAAACGCGAAGTCATTTACGGTCGGATTCGCGATCCACCAAGCTTCCAAAGCGTCATTTAACTCTATGCTAATAGTAACCACTTGACCATGCTGCGAAGCAGGGAACGTAACCGAGCCAAACGGCTCCGGTTGTTCTCCATTAACAAGCCAATACGTCGGCGTATAACCACCACGCGCTTCAAACGGATTTCTCACAAGACCCGCCGCTCGCGACTGGTTAAACGAAAATCCTTGATCCTGTGCCGGCAAGCTGTCATGCAACACTAACGGCATAACATACGCGTTAAATATGTGGTCAATGCCCGTCATTGTGTAAGCAAGTATTCCCGCCGCTTCAAACATAACCGGAATTTCGTCGTCAATCATTGCCTGAATCTCTGCTCTTTGCACATCGGTAAAGTTAAACCTAAACGTTCCCTCGTTTGGCATATTATTATATTTACCTACCAATATTTGATTTGCAAAAACATGATTGGGGTCATCTTGGTCTTGATCTCTATCGCTTCGTTGGAAATACTCTAAAAACGGAATAATAGTTACATCAGATATTCCGTCATCCGATTGCCATCTCGCGAATAAAGTAAGAACACCATTCGTAGTGTCATCCCAATAAACAGGATCAGCAAAATTCCACGAATTCACAAACAGGTTATCTGTATACCAACCCATGAATGTATAATCTTCTCTGGTCATTGCCGCAGGTTCGGACACCAAATCGCCTTGCATAAAAGCTTCGATCGCGTCAGGCGCAGGAGTTCCACCGTTAGGCACAAACACAACTCTAGTCGTGTATAAATCAACATCTTCAAACAAATTAGTTGCAATCAATCTACCTGCCGCATTTAACACGCGTATTCTAATGTCATAAACATCGTTATTCGGGAATACAGGCACAGCAACACTTCCAAGTTCAACCGCCGCCGCAGTAGTATTAACCACTCTATACTCCGTGCCGGATGTAAATGTAATTTCAACTCTGTCGTTAGAAATTACATCCCCGCCCAACGTTATATCAAGCGCATTTGCCAAAGTAGCATCCGGAGCCGCAGCTATTGTAACATTGTTCAGACCAACATTTGGGCGATCGTCTTCCATTTCGAACGTAATTATAGCACGCGCCGCGCGAGGATTCGCGTCATTCCAGAAATTCGGTCGTGTTTCTGCAAAACGGTTTGCGTTGTCAACCTGGTCAAGGTTGCCGGAAAGCACGATAGCAAAATCGCTTACATTACCATACTCTGCATAATAAAGCAACAACGCAGGTCCGATATCAACAGTAAGGTTTCTTTGCCCTGTTCCCGGTAGCCCTGTTCCTCCGATTGACGCCTCAGTAACGTTGGCAGGGAATGCCAAGCTACCCAATGCAGGCGTAGAGTATGCCGTTATGTCATACAAAGAATTGTGCGGAGCGCCAACGGCAACGTTAATCGGATCATCAAAATTCGGCGCAATACCTTCGTTGAATAATAGCCCCCAACTTCTTGCCAATCTGTAAGTTACAGGCGACGAGAACTGAGTATTATGAGGATTAGTTGGAGGAAGCTGCAACATCGCAGAGCGTGGCGCCAAATACGCCGAAACGGTAAGCGGTGAGTTTCCTGTATATATTCCAATACCAAAATTAACCGGATCGCCCGCTTCCGCAACCGCTATAACTTCCGCTAATTGCATAGGGGTAAAATCAAATTTGAAAATAGCTTCCATAAATCCGGCCGCGCTTCTTCCTATTAAAACATTGTTGCTTGCATTAAAGTTATCTTGCCCCTGATTAGCCGGTCGAACATGAGTTTCGCCGTCAGGAGTAATTACAACACCAATATCATCCGGCACAAACACAGTTTGAAGCGCCGGAATCATCAATCTCGGTCGATCTGTTGCGTTAGAATATGATGCGCCTCGGAATCCAACAAAATGAGCGTTCCATGCATTACTCAATGACAAGCCAAACGCCAAAACACCCGGATTTTCATAGAAATACTCTTGCAAAGCTTCGGTTATATCTACTTGAACTCTAGTGCCAACAGAAGCATTTGACACGGCAAATCGCCCTGCAAGCGGCAGGTCAAAATCACGAGATGTCGCGCCCGCACGGAATGCTTCAAGTCCGCTTACCCAACGATCAAAGCTGTTTAGCATAATTCTACCGTCCGGATAAGTTCTTTGCGGATATCTTGTATGCAAATCATAAACGGTCGCAGCCGGAGTAATTCTGACATCTATATGTGTGCCTCCCGCAGGTGCGTTCGTCTCGTGCACAAATAAATCAAGAATAACACCGGACTCTACACTCATGATAGCGGCAATATCTTCCGCTTCAAGGTCGTATCTGATAATAGATTCAGAATAACGGTCCGCTCTCGGATCAACACTAATAAGTCCCGCATTAGGACGTCTAAATCTAAGTCCGTTTTGTGCAGGGAATGTGTAAAACGCGTAATCACTTGTTTGAACGCTTTGGTTTATATGCTCCCACATAAGTTCATACGATGTTACGTTTATTACTCTTGCTACAGAATTGTCGCGGTTAGAAATCCAAGCCGCGTATAGCGTTGTGTCTTCTGTAATCGGAGTAACATCAAACTCAAACGGAATTGTAAGCGCAAGATCTAAATACCAACCATCAAAAGTACAATCCTCTTTCGTCGGATCAGTCACGTCTCCTGCCGGAACAGTAGCGCCGGGAGCAAACGCTCTTAGCGGATCAATTCTGTTTCCGCCGCGCGTTTCAAAAAACACGGTAAACGGATCAAATACGATGGTGTCTGTTGCTGTCGATTTTAAAGTTCCGTTCACGTTCAATATGTCAACGGTAACATCAAAGCTTCCGTCAGCATTCGGCGCGATTTCCGGCAACCTTATGTTCATATTAGTAGTTTCCGCGCCTGCCAAAAGCGAAGAATCGGTATGTATATCACCGTTATCATTTTCAAACGTAACTCTAACCGTATCGTTGGCAAATGTGTTGTCAACTTGAATGTTTAACATGTCAGCCGGGTCTCCTGCTGAAAGAACCGGAGCAGGCACAACACGACCGGAATCGTCCACCATCATAACCAAACGCATTTGTTGAGACAGAGGAGGACTATTCCCTCTGATTCTGAAAAGACTGCCGGGATCAGAAGCGCCGGTATTGCTACCACTTCTCAGTCTGAAAATAACATAATCAGCTGTCGGGAACGCAGTAAAATAATCCTCAATCGCGCTCATTAAGTCAGGTGACGCATAAGACATTACAGTCTGGCCGACTGCCGCCGGCATCACTATTTCAGTACCGAAAATCGGCAATCTCGTTTCTAATTCAGCAAGATCATATGATCGGTAGTCTTGCCAAGGCAATGCGGTAGGCGTTAGCCCCGGCGCAAACAACGGATCTGTGATATCAAATGAAGATCCGCTCGGCAACGGCGCAAGTAACGCAAGGCGAAACGCATTTGCCGAAGTTTGGTCCGGTGTACCAGGTTCGCTATTACCGTCAAGAACAAATGACAAAGCCGCAATTGCATCTAATGAATCTACTAAATCACTAAAATCAAAACGAATAAAAATCGGATCAGGCTCGCCCGGACGACGTCTCGCACCTGCCAGACCACCACCGGGATAGCCGGCGCGTGCAGACGACTGGTGGAAATGGATATATCCCGTCGGTATATGCATAGCAGGTATTATATCCGGCTCAAGTGCCACAGGAACCAACAATCTGAAGCTTTGCGCGATATCGTTATTAGCTACAACCCCTGTTTCGAACCGTGTCAATGAAAACATAACTCTAACGCCATCATCTTCAAACGGATTGTCAGCAATCAAATCAGTAAGATAAGCTTGCAACGCCAAAGTCACATTCATTGTATGACGAGCGGCAAGAGCCGCCACGTCAGGAGTGAAAACACTACCGTCAGGCACTCTGATATTGTTCGGGTCCATCAAATATCCCGATGTTGTCGGTAAATTTGCCGGCACAATATCTGTCACCAAAGTCTCTCCACCGCGAGGCAAGTCATAATCGTAGAATCTCAAAAAGTCGCGACCCGTAGCGCGACGCTCGAAAAGATCTTGGTAAATTATCACAGGCATCGTATAATTAGTCCCGTCAAAATTCATAAGGTCTTCCGTAACCGTCGCAGGCACGATATAAGCCATCCACTCAGTCGGATAGTCTCCTGGCGCCGGCGCTGACGCCGCAAACGCCACAGGAGTGAACGCTAAATTAACTTGATTATCCGCGTCAGAATTATCCATAGCAAGAATTGCCGTCACTTCCGCAGCAGATAAGTTAAACATTACAAACGACTCACGATACGCCGCGTTTGCAGTTAGTCCTTGCGGCCCTACTTGGAAGTTGTTAAGTTGCGGAGAACCTGCCGTTGTTCCTTGAGCCGTCCCGCCTACAAAATTCAAATTATTATAAATGGCAGGAGTATTATTAACTGAAACAACATTTCCTGTGTCAGCCGTTCCTGTCGAGGTCGGAGTAATCCTAAACGGATGAGCTCCTCTATCCGAACGCACAAAACCTCTCCAATACGCCGGTACTTCAACCATGTTTATTGCCCCGCTAGTAGGCGCAATATCCGCCGCGTAAGCATCATTCGGCGCTTCAACCAACGCCATACCGGGTAGTGCAACAATGGTCATTAGCATAACTAACGCCACTATCAAAGATAAAAACCTTCCCCTTTTCTCGTTTCTTGTTTTCATACTTTTCACCTCTGTTTAAGATTTATATAAAACAATTTCATAATAATTACATAATTAATAACAGGCTTCTATTATATTATATTTACGGGAATGTTTCAAGAGGAAATCCTTTCTTCGTTAACCACTTTATACAAATTCCACAAAATACATACACATATTTATGGTATATTATACAACAATGTTGTTTTTAGTTCAAGCTTTGGCGGTAAAAAAGTTCATTTGACACAAATGAACAAAAATGAACTTAACACTTGCAAAAAAATCATAAGTAAGGTATAATGCAAAGTTAGAAATTAAATTTTTAAATATTTTAAGATTTGGAGTGATACATAGTGAATGAACAAATGTACAAATCCGCGAAAGAGCTTTACGCGAAGCTTGGCGTGGACACCGACAAAGTTTTGGACAAGTTGGCGAAAGTAAAAATTTCAATGCACTGCTGGCAGGGCGATGACAATCGCGGTTTCTTAAAAATGAGTCAATCCGTTTCCGGCGGAATCCAAGTTACCGGAAATCATCCGGGCGCGGCGACAACCGCGGACGAGTTGCGCGCCGACCTTGATAAAGCTTTCTCGATGATTCCCGGCAAACACAAGTTGAATTTGCACGCGAAATACGCGGACACTGAAGAAAACGTTGATTTTGACGAATTAGAGCCGAAGCATTTCGAAAATTGGGTATCCTGGGCGAAGAAAAACGGTTACGGTCTTGACTTTAACCCAACTTGCTTCTCTCATCCTAAGTCTGACAGCGGTTTCACCCTTTCAAACGCAGATGAGGATATCCGCAAATTTTGGGTAAAACATTGTATAGCGTCACGAAAAATCGGCGAACACTTCGGAAAAGAACTTGGGCAAAAATGTGTTACAAACTACTGGATTCCTGACGGATACAAAGATATTCCGGTTGACCGTCTCGGACCTCGCCAAAGATTAGAAAAATCTCTTGACGAAATTTTCGCGGGCGACATTGACGAGAAAAACAACCTAAACGCGGTTGAAAGCAAACTGTTCGGAATAGGTTCCGAAAGCTATGTTGTGGGTTCTCACGAATTCTACATGGGTTATGCGATGAAAAACAACAAAGCGGTTTGCCTTGATGTTGGCCACTTCCATCCAACCGAAACTATTTCGAACAAAATTTCGTCGGTTCTTATGTTCACAGACGAACTTATGCTCCACGTAAGCCGCCCGGTAAGATGGGACAGCGACCACGTTGTAATCATGGACGATGAGTTGGTTGAAATCGCTCACGAGCTTGTGCGTAATAATTTAATAGAAAGAACTCACATCGGACTCGACTTCTTCGACGCAAGTATAAACCGTGTCGCTGCTTGGGTTATCGGTACGCGAAACATGCAAAAAGCGCTTCTTCGCGCAATGCTTGAGCCGGTAGATATGCTCAAAAAAGCTGAGCTTGACGAAGATTACACAACTCGCTTGGCTATGCTTGAAGAGTTAAAATCTTATCCGTTCGGCGCAGTTTGGGATTACTTCTGCGAAAAAATGGGAGTTCCTGTGCGCGAAGACTGGCTTGCCGAAGTTAAGCAATACGAAAAAGACGTACAATCAAAAAGATAATTTAAAAAAGCCGCGAAAGCGGCTTTTTTATTATATTTGATGCGCGTCATTACATTTAATGCACGCCACTCCGCGCTCTTCCAAAAGCTTCAAATCTTCGTCCGGAAAATCCGCGTCGGTTATAACATAATCCAATACGTCAATTCCACAAACCTTGTAAAATGAATCAGCACTAAACTTACTGCTGTCACATAACAGCACTTTTTTATCAGAATTTTTAATCATAATCCGTCGAAGTTCCGCCTCTTCAACTGAAGCATCAAAAAGTCCTCTCTCCGCCGAAAAACTTCTGCACGAAAAAAACAAAATATTCGCGTGAACATCGCTGATAAACGACTTTGTAACATCTCCGCTGTACGAAAGCGAATTTTTTCTAAGCCGTCCGCCCGTCGAATATACGTCAAAGTCAACAAACTTCCCCAACGAAACCGCAGTTTTAGCCCCGTTAGTAATAACAGTAAGCTTGGAAATGTGCGACAAATATTTTACCATAGAATATGTCGTTGACGACGAATCCATGATGACAACATCGCCGTCGGTTATAAGCTTAGCGGCGGCTTTTCCTATCGAATCTTTTTGAAGCTTGTTGTGCGACTCGCGAACATGAAGCGGAATTTCGCTGTCCAATCCTTCCAGCCAAACCGCGCCGCCGTATGTCCGCTTAATTAGCCCCTGCTTCTCAAGATTATCCAAATCACGGCGTATCGTCGCCTCGCCGATATAAAGCGTTTTCGCCATTTGCGTTACAAGCATGGATTTATTCTCTTTTAAAAGATCGATAATCTCGCGTTGCCGTTCAATTTTGAACATGTTTTTCACCTCTGTATGTTCATTTGTGTACAATGCGCTCTTTTACCGCCACATATTGAACAAAAATCTACTTATGCTATAATAAATACAAAATTAAAGTTGAAAAGCCACATGGCTTTTCTTCGCATGTATTTATTGTATCGGTGTGAAGCAAGCCGATTAGCGACGCGCCTCTTATTGATATAATATCATATAGTGCGAAAAATTGCAAATATTTTTATAAATGGAGATGATTATTTTGAAGTTAAAACTAGGAACCAACCTCGGCTTCGCAATCAACAAATACATAGAACCGGAGGTTTGGGCGAAAATCGTTGACGAAGATTTGGGCTTGCGAAGTGTTCAGTTCGTGGCGTGTTTGCTAAATCCGTTTTTGCCGGATGACTATGTAAAAAGTCAAATCAAGCGAATCAAAGAGGCGACAAAAAAGCACAACATCTCGGTGGACAGCATTTTCACCTCTGCTTTCACGCGGGTAAACCATTTAATGAACCCCGATATCGAAGCGCGTGAAATTTGGATTAAATGGTTCGAAAGATTGCTATGGATCGGCGCGGAACTCGGCGCGAAGACAGGCGGAAGCCACTTCGGAATCCTAACTTTCAACTCGTTCGACAACGACTATGACTTCCTCGTTGAAGAGGGCGTGAAAAACTGGCAAAAACTTTCGTTTTACGCGAAAGAATTAGGCTATGACAGCCTTATATTCGAACCAATGAGTGTTCCGCGCGAAATGGCGATTACCGTCGGTGAAAGCTTGGATTTAATGAACCGCGTAAACGCGCATTGCGGCGTTCCGATGAAAATATGCCTCGACGTCGGACACGCCCCACACCCCGACGAGCGCGACCCGTATCCGTGGATCGAACAACTGGGCGCGGTTTCGCCGATCATCCACCTTCAACAAACGGTGCTGCACAAATCCAACCACGCGCCATTTACGAAGGAACATAACGAGGGCGGCTTAATTCAAGGCGAAAAATTTATGGAAGCGCTTAAAAAATCGGGTTGCGAAGAGTCGATTTTGATGTTCGAAATCGGGCACCGCGAGCATTGGGACACCGAATTCAAAATAATTCCCGAACTGAAAGAAAGCGTAGAATATTGGAGACAGTGGGTGAAAGACTAATGAAAGCTTGTGTTTTGCACGCAATAAATGATTTACGATACGAAGATGTGACGACTCCCGCCCGCAATCCGGGCGAAGTTTTGGTTGAAATTAAAGCAAGCGGCATTTGCGGAAGCGATATTCCGCGGGTGTTTACGAAAGGAACGTACAATTTCCCGACCATTCCCGGGCACGAGTTCGGCGGCAAAATTATCGAAGCCGACGACCAAAGTTTGGTGGGCAAAAAGTGCGCAATCTTCCCGCTTATCCCTTGCCGAGGATGCGCAAGCTGCGAAAGCGGCAATTACGCGCAATGCGAGAACTACAACTACTTCGGCTCTCGTTGTGACGGCGGATTCGCGGAATATATTTCGGTTCCGATTTGGAATATCGTTATCGCCCCCGACGACCTGTCATATGAGGAAATCGCAATGGCGGAGCCTTGCGCCGTCGCGCTTCACAGCTTAGAGCAAGCCCGATTGGACGCAGGCAACAGCGTCGCCGTTTTCGGCGCGGGTCCGATTGGCATGATGATCGCCAAATGGGCGAAATTCAAAGGCGCGAGCAGAGTTTGCCTTATCGACATTGACCCCGAAAAGATTAAACGCGCGAAGGCGGCAGGATTCGAAACTGAAATTACCGCGCCCGTCGACATCGCCATTGAAGGCGCGGGCGTTAGTGCAACGCTTGAACAAGCGGTCACTTGCGTAAAACCGTTCGGAACGGTGGTTCTAATGGGCAATCCCGCTAAAGAGATGACCCTGTCTCAAAAAGCCTACTGGGAAATCCTGCGAAAAGAACTAACCCTCAAAGGCACATGGAACAGTAGTTACAGCGGCACCCGCAACGACTGGAAAAACGCCCTAACCTGCATGAAAACCCTCGACATATCCGACCTCGTAAGCCATAAATTCAACTTTTCAGAGTGTAACGAGGCGTTTGCGCTTATGAACGACCGAAAAGAATACTTCAGCAAGGTAATGTTCGTGAATTAGATTTTTGCGCCTGCCGGCGCGGGCTTTTTTGCCGATGCGGCGGCAAGGCTTTTTCAGAGCGAGGCTCTGCGGGCATTGTGTCCTGCCGGACGGGCGGCAAGGGCTCTGCCCTTACCAATCCCGGTCGCCTGGCGGTCACAAACGCAAACTACGCGATTTGTGCCGCGAGCGGCGACAGAAAAACATTAGTTAGCGAGCCGCATTCGCGGTAAATGAGACTTAGCTTACGTATTTTGTAAGCTGTAGTCGAATTATCCAGTAAGCGTAAGCGAGTCGGGAAAAACTAGCGAGATATAACGCCGCGCACGCAGGCGCAAAAAAGGAGAGAAATGTATGACAAAAAAGCTTTTATCACTTATGTTAGCAGTTGCTTTGCTAACTTTGCCCATCTACAACGTAATCGCAATCGAAAATGTGGTGGTCGCCACGGTAGACGGTATAAACATCACCGCGGACGATGTGAGTTTTAGGTTCAGAGAAGCCGAAAACGTGTTATGGCCGGAATATCACGAAATGTTCCCCAATCACATGGATGTTGACTACGACGTAGAATTTAGAGACGGATTAACGTTTGCGCAGGCTATTCGCCGAGAGGCGGTAAGACTTGCGGCGACCGACGCGTTTATTTTGCGCGAGGCGGTGAGATTGGGAACCGATTCGTTAACCGAAGATGAAATCGACGCGATAAACGTGCATATCATATCCACTCGTGAACATTTTGACAGAATGGAACCGAACGGATTTAACATCGCATTAACAGAAGCTGGATTTCGTGACGAAAATCATTGGAGAGTTATCCTTGAAAACCAACGTATAATGCAAAACGCCTTTATGGCGATAATTGACAATCCTGACGAAATGGCGCGGCTTGGACTGGACGACCAAGACAGCGCAACCGAGCGAGCAAACGCTATTTTGAAAAGAATACGCGCGGGCGAAGATTTTGATACGCTTATGCACTTGTACAGCGAAGATCCCGGATTGATAGCGTACCCCAACGGTTATACATTTGCCGCGGGAGTGATGGTTCCCGAGTTCGAGCAAAGCACTCGCAATCTTGCAATAGGCGAGATAAGCGAACCAATCCGAACCGCTCACGGATATCATATTATAATGCGTATCGAACCATTTGAAGAAGGTATGTTGCGACCACTTGGCGAAAATGAGAATTTGTCAGACTTATACGCGGCAAAGCATATTTTGATTAGCGCCGCTCAAAACGATGAAATGATGGTTATCTTTAATGCATTCGAAGCAATGGTGGAACAATATGACATCGTATTCCTACCCGCGCTTGACGATATTTCGGTTGAACCTATAGAACGAGAAGTCGGCTCGACTAATTGGAGAACTCGCAGAATCAACGTTTACGTTAACCATTCGTCTGTGGAATTTGACGACGCCGAGCCGATTATACTTTATGACACAACTTTTGTTCCGTTTCGCGCGATATTCGAGGCGCTTGGCGCGGATGTTGAGTGGCACGATTACACAAGAACTGTAGCGGCTACACTGGACGGAATGACCATTGAATTGACGATTGACAACTTAATAGCGATTGTTAACGGCGAGGGGGTTCTGCTTGATTCCTGGGCGTTTATAGATAACAATCGCACGTTTGTGCCGTTGCGGTTTATCGCTGAAAACTTCGGTTTTTACGTCGAGTGGGACGAGTATACAAATTCGATATTTATTGAAAATTAACTAACTTTAAGGAGGAAAACCCATGAAAGCAGCAGTTTTAGAAAGTTTAGATAACATTGTGGTAAAAGAAATCCCGACGCCGAAGTGCGACGTAAACGACATTTTGGTAAAGGTCAAAGCCTGCGCCGTTTGCGGCTCTGACATCAGAATCGTTCACAGCGGAAATAACCGCGTCGAGTTCCCGCAAACGCTGGGGCACGAAATGTCGGGCGAGGTTGTCGAGGTCGGTGATCACGTGACCAAGTTCAAGCCGGGCGACCGCGTCGCAATCGGCGCCGACGTCCCGTGCGGCGACTGCGTTTTCTGCAAAGCCGGAATCGGAAACAACTGTCAGATAAATTACGCAATGGGCTATCAATTCGCGGGCGGCTTCGCGGAGTATGTTCTGCTTAACCAAACGGTTGTAAATTATGGACCTGTTCAAAAAATTCCCGACCACGTTTCGTTTGACGAAGCGGCGTTAGCGGAGCCATTAGGCTGCGTCCTGAACGCGCTGGAACTCACGCCGGTAAAACTGAACGATGTCGTAGTTCTAATCGGCGCGGGGCCAATCGGAATGATGCTTTGCGAGGTTGCGAAAAAAATGGGCGCGTCGAAAGTAATTTTAATCAACCGCTCGCAACCAAGGCTTGATATCGCTCAAAAACTGGGCGTTGCCGACGTTTATGTTTGCGGCGCGAACGAGGATATCGTCGAAAGAGTGCTTGCCGAAACCGAAGGTTTGGGCGCGGACGTAATTTTCACTTCTTGCCCGTCGCCGCAAGCGCAAGTTGACGCCATAAACATGGCGAAAAACCGCGCGCGCATTAACTTCTTCGGCGGCTTGCCGAAAAATAACAGCATGGTAACCCTTGACACGAACATCATCCATTACAAAGAGCTGTTCGTCTCCGGCGCGCACGGCGCAATGCCGATTCATCATCAACAAGCGGTTGACCTGATCGCGACCGGCAAAATTGACGTTAAAAAGTTTCTGACGCACAGTTTTAAGCTTGACGATATAAACGAAGCATTCAAAACCGCCGAAAATCATAGCGGTCTTCGAGTGGTGGTGAACCCATCATGAGCGGAAAAATTTCCCCTTCAATCATGTGCGCCGATTTCTGCAATCTAGGCAGAGATTTGCGAACTTTTGAGGAGCTTAGAATCGAATACTTACATATCGACATAATGGACGGAACTTTCGTCCCGAATTACACGCTTGGAACCGACTTTGTAAAAGCGCTGCACGCCGCAACCGATATCCCGCTCGACATTCACCTGATGATTGACGAGCCGGAACGCAAAATCGACTGGTTCGAGCTTAATCCAAACGATTACGTATCCATCCATTACGAAAGCACGCGCCACGTGCAGCGAACGCTACAAAGAATCAAAGATCGCGGAGCGAAAACCATGCTCGCGCTGAATCCGGCGACACCGCTGTGCGTTTTGGAAGACGTTCTCCCCGACCTTGACGCTGTACTGATCATGACGGTAAATCCCGGATTCGCAGGACAGAAAATTGTGCCGCAAACTCTCGATAAAATCAAACGTTGCAAGAAATTGCTAAACGAGCGAGGTTACGAACACGTTGAAATCGAAGCTGACGGCAACGTAAGCTTCGAAAATGCCGCGAAAATGCGCGCCGCCGGCGCCGACATCTTCGTCGCCGGAACAAGCAGTATCCTCGCCCCCGGCAAGGATTTGGCGGTTGAGACGAAGAAGTTTAGAGAAGTGATAGCGTAGGTTTTGCACTTGCAGTGCGGGCTTTGTTCAGAGCGAGGCTCTGGAGCCTTTTGCGCTTGTCAGCGCAGGACGACAAGGGTGTATTGACACCCTTGTCAAGCCCCAAAAATTTTTTCACAAAAAATTTAGTAAAACTTGCGGCGCACACGCTCTTTCGCGCTATTAAAAACGCGCCGCCATTTGGACGAGATAGCCGCATTCGCGGAAAACGTAGGTTTGTCACAAACGCTACTCTCGTTCGAGAGCAACCCGCGCCTAAAAGCGCGAGATGTTTTGGGGTAGGAGCGAGTTGTTCGCACTCGCCTCCGCGCCATGTGTGCTTGATTTTTAAGCACGTGCATGAGCGCGGCGCTTTTGATCAAACTTTTGGCGCGCAAAAGTTTGCTGGATTGTTAAGGACTGGTCCTTAACAAAGTAAAATATAAAAATATAGTATATGAAAAGGATGGGAACCATGAAAAAAGCACAAGTCTTAAACGCAATCGCACACAAACAAATCGACAAGATCCCGCATATGATCGAGCTTACATCCGAGAAGCAAAAGTCGTTCTGCGACTTTGTCGGAATCGACATATCCGAATTTTTCGACTATGCCGGAAATTGCATCCAAAAGCTCGAATACGGTACGGGCGAATACATACGCGACGGATTTTACCAAGACAACTACGGCGTTATATGGAACCGCTCGGGCATTGATAAAGACATCGGCGTTGTTACCGAGGAATTGGTAACCGAAGAAAATTACTTGGGTTTCAAATTCCCGACGCCTGATATCGACAGAGTTAAAAATTTAACGCAAACCTTGATCTCAGATGGACGGGATACGGTGAAGCTCGGCAAAATCGGCATGACTTTGTTCGAGCGCGCGTGGAGCTTGCGCGGAATGGAGAACTTGCTGACCGATTTTTATCTCAACCCCGAGCTCGCGCACCATTTGATGGAAGGCATCTGCAACTACAATCTTCAAATCATCGATTACGCTTTAGAATTCGACATTGACGGCTTCTATTTCGGCGACGATTACGGTCAGCAAACGGGTCTTATGATGAGCCCCGACACCTGGCGCGAATTTATCAAACCATATTTGAAAAAAATGTTTACAAAAGTGAAAAGTCGTGGTAAAATAGTTGCGTTGCATAGTTGCGGCAACATAACCGATATTTTGGGCGACTTAATCGAAATCGGCTTGGATATTTATCAAACGGTTCAGCCCGAGCTTTATAATTTGGCTGATTTGAAGGCGAATTTCGGCAAAGATTTATCTTTCTGGGGCGCAATTTCGACCCAACGAGATATGCCGTTTGTAAAACCGGACGAACTTGTGAAAATCATGCAAGAAACCATTGATATTCTAGGCAAAGACGGCGGATACATCGTCGCTCCGACCCATCAGGTTCCGCCCGACGTTCCGAACGAAAATATCGCCGCGTTTATCAACTACTTAAAAGGTTAATCAATATAAGAGGAGTACTACAATGGTTAAAGTTACGTTTATGGGCGCCGGAAGCACGGTTTTCGTAAAAAACCTTCTCGGCGACACAATGCTGACCCCCGGACTGCACAATTGTTCCATCGCTCTATACGACATAGACGCGCAACGGTTGGAGGAATCCGCCAATCTTTTGAAAGCCGTTAACGAGAATTGCAACGAAGGACGCGCGACTATCAAAACATATCTCGGCGTCGAAAACCGCAAAGACGCGCTTCGCGACGCTGATTTTGTGGTAAACGCAATCCAAGTCGGCTTGTATGATCCATGCACCATAACCGATTTCAAAATTCCGAAAAAATACGGCTTGCGCCAAACCATCGCCGACACTTTAGGAATCGGCGGAATCTTTCGCACATTGCGAACCATTCCTGTAATGGAAAGTTTCGCGCGGGACATGGAAGAAGTTTGCCCCAACGCGTGGTTGCTTAATTACACCAACCCAATGGCGATGCTTACAGGGTTTATGCAACGCTACACCGGCGTTAAAACCGTCGGATTGTGCCACAGCGTGCAGGATTGTTCGGCACATCTTCTAAAAGCGCTTGATATGCAGGTTGACGGACACGTCGATTTGATTGCGGGAATCAACCATATGGGATGGTTGCTCGAAATCCGCGATATGCAAGGCAACGATCTATACCCTTCCATTCGCCAACGCGCCGCCGCGAAAAACGCGGGCGAGAAGCACACCGATATGGTGCGTTACGAGTATATAAACCGCCTCGGCTACTACTGCACCGAAAGTAGCGAGCACAACGCCGAGTATAATCCGTTCTTTATCAAGTCAAAATATCCCGAATTGATTGAGCGATACAACATTCCGCTTGACGAATACCCTCGCCGCTGCGTCGAGCAAATTGCGAAGTGGGACAAAGACCGCGAAGAGCTTATGGCAGGCGGCAAAGCCGAACACAAGCGCAGCAACGAGTACGCGAGCTATATCATCGAAGCCATGGTTACAAATAAGCCGTACAAAATCGGCGGAAACGTTATGAACAACGGCTTGATCACCAACTTGGTCAAAGACGCGTGCATCGAAGTTCCGTGCATGGTTGACGGCACAGGCATCAATCCGATCATCGTCGGCGACCTGCCGCCACAACTCGCGGCAATGAACATGACAAATATTAATCCGCAGCTTTTGACTATCGAAGCGGCGGTTACTTTGAAAAAAGAGCATATTTACCACGCGGCAATGCTTGATCCGCACACCGCGTCGGAACTGTCCATCGACGATATAGTCGCAATGTGCGATGATTTGATTGAGGCGCACGGCGACTGGTTGCCGAAGTATAGTTAGACAGGCAAGCCTGCGTCGTTTTGCCGCTACGGCGGCGAGCTTATGTCCTGCCGGACGGGCGACAAGGGCTCTGCCCTTGCCAATCCCGGTCGCCTATGGCGTCGAACGCAAAAAACGCGATTCGCGCCAAAGCCGGCGACAATAAAAGCATTGGTTAGCGAACCGCATTCGCGGAAAGATTAGCGAGATATAATACCGCGCTCGTTCGAGACCGACCCGCGCCTAAAAGCGCGAGATATTGTTTGGTTGAGTGCGCTATGTTTGCACTCGTTTCCGCGCCACGTGCGCTCGGTTTTTGAGCGTGTTCGTGAGCGCGGCGCTTTTGATCAAACTTTTGGCGCGCAAAAGTTTG
>WRAG01000032.1 GCA_009780345.1 Oscillospiraceae bacterium | reverse complement strand
GCGCAGGCGTTAGAGCAAGACTTGAACGATGATAACCAGATTAACGTTTTAGATCAATCGCTGCTGCTTAACAATTTCTTGCAAACGAGCAGGATGATCGACTGGACTACCTTGCCGTAAGGGGCGGGAATTGGAACTGAAAGCCCTGTAATCTTAATGATTACAGGGCTTTTGTTTTTTACTATTATAAAATATCGTTACCGAAGTATTTCGCTGATTATCATCTCGCCCATTTCTACTGTTCCAACCACTTTTTCTGTGGTTTCGTCTTTAATGTCAGCAGTTCTGACGCCGCTTTCAAGCACTTTGTTGACCGCGCTTTCAATCGCCAAACTCTCAGCAGTCAATCCAAACGAATATTTCAGCATCATCGCGGCAGAAAGAATCGTCGCGATTGGATTTGCTATGTTTTTGCCTGCGATGTCCGGTGCACTTCCGTGAATCGGCTCGTAAAGCCCGCACTTCGTATCGCCGAGCGACGCCGATGCTAACATGCCGATTGAGCCGGTTATCATCGCCGCTTCGTCGGATAAAATATCGCCGAATATGTTGTTCGCAAGGATGACGTCGAACTGCGACGGATCTTTTACCAACTGCATTGCGGCGTTGTCCACCAACATATCGCTAACTTCAACTTCGGGATAACTTTGGGCGGTTTCATGAACAACTTCGCGCCAGAGTCGCGAGCTGTCAAGCACATTTGCCTTGTCGATGCTAATTACTTTCTTTCCGCGCGCCATCGCGGTCTCGAACGCGACTTTCGCAATGCGGCGAACTTCCGATACACTATATTTTTCGGTATCGTATGCAACATCGCCGTCCCGCCCGCGCTCGCCGAAGTAGATTCCGCCGGTAAGTTCGCGTACAATCACCATGTCAATTCCCTTTGCGGCGATGTCTTCCCGCAGCGGGCAGGCGTTTTTAAGCGGTTGAAAAAGCATTGCCGGACGAATGTTCGCATACAATCCCATCGCCGCGCGAAGCCCGAGCAATCCTACTTCGGGGCGTTCGTTTCCGGGAAGTGATTCCCATTTCGGCCCGCCGATGGCGCCTAAAAGCACGCTGTCCGATTTTAGGCAAGTGTCGATCGTTTCTTGCGGAAGCGGCGTTCCCGCTTCGTCAATGGCACAACCGCCCATAAGAACATCGGTAAACTCAAACGTATGCCCAAACTTCTCGCCGACGGCGTTTAGCACGTTGATCGCTTGCGGAACGATTTCAGGACCGATTCCATCACCCTTAATTACCGCTATGTTATAGTTACTCAAGTTGAATCTCTCCTTAATATACTAATATAATGCTTAATTCGAAGATTGTGGAACGCGTTTTCGCATGATTACACCTACCCATTTTTAATCGCGTTTAGTAATCCGCCGTGTTTGATGATATTCTGTATAAACGGCGGGAACGGAGGCACGGTAAAGGTTTGCCCGCCCGCAATAATTTCTCCCTTGTCAAAATCAACCGAAACGGTTTCGCCCGCGCTAATCGCCCGCGCCGCTTCGGGGCTTTCAATAATCGGAAGTCCGATGTTGATTGCGTTGCGGTAGAATATTCGCGCGAAACTTTCGGCGATAATGCAGGAAATTCCCGACGCTTTAATTGCGATCGGCGCGTGTTCGCGGGACGAGCCGCAGCCGAAATTTTTTCCCGCAACCATAATATCGCCGACTTTTACGTTTTTGACGAAATCGGCGTCGATATCTTGCATACAATAGAGCTTCAGCTCCTCGGGGTCGGATGTATTCAAGTGCCGCGCGGGGATAATTACGTCGGTGTCGATGTTATCGCCATATTTGTGAACTTTTCCGTTTGCTATCATGTTGTTTCCTCCTTGTAGGGGACGGCGTCCTCGACGTCCCGTTTTACATTTTCCTATCGCTTGCGGGACGCCGAGGGCGGCGTCCCCTACAAAATCATTATCCTAAGTATCCTGTCAACGCTACATTCGCGGCAACATATGGGCTTGCGAGGTATACTTCCGACTCGGTATGTCCCATTCTGCCGACAAAGTTACGGTTTGTGGTCGCGACCGCTCTCTCGCCCGCCGCAAGAATTCCCGTATGCCCGCCGAGGCAAGGCCCGCAAGTCGGCGTGCTTACAACCGCGCCCGCTTCGATGAAAGTTTCGATAAATCCGCTTCGCAAAGCGTCCAAATATATCTGCTGCGTGCCCGGAATGATGATACATCGCATACCTTTGGCGACTTTTTTGCCGTTTAGCACTTTTGCGGCAACTTCCAAATCGCTTAACCAACCATTTGTGCACGAACCGATAACAACCTGGTCAATCGCGATTCTTTCGCCTATTTCGTCGAGGGTTTTCGTGTTCTCCGGCAAGTGCGGAAACGAAACTGTCGGTTTCAATGCCGCTAAATCGATGGTCATCTCTTCGTCATACTCGGCGTCCGTGTCAGGCGTGAATACTTTATAGTCGGTTACGCCGGCTTTGGTCATGTAGGCGACGGTTTTTTCGTCCACCGGAAAAATCCCGTTTTTCGCGCCCGCTTCAATCGCCATATTCGCAACGCACAAACGATCGTCCATCGTCAAATTCGCAACTCCGTCGCCACAGAATTCCATTGACTTGTAAAGCGCGCCATCAACGCCAATTTTTCCGATAATGTGCAAAATTAAATCCTTGCCGCTGACATTTTCGCTGAACTTGCCTACCAAATTAAACTTTATCGCGCCGGGAACTTTAAACCACGCTTTGCCGGTCGCCATTCCCGCCGCCATGTCGGTGCTTCCGACGCCTGTCGAAAACGCGCCAAGCGCGCCATACGTGCAAGTATGCGAATCCGCGCCGATTATGCAATCGCCCGCTTTGACTATCCCTTTTTCGGGCAGAAGCGCGTGTTCGATTCCCATTTCGCCAACGTCGAAAAAGTTCACAATACCGTGTTTACGCGCGAACTCTCGAACTTTTTTGCATTGTTCGGCGGCCTTGATATCCTTATTCGGCGTAAAATGATCCATTACAAGCGAGATTTTCGTCGTCGAAAACACGCTGTTCAGCCCCGCTTTTTCCATCTCGTTAATCGCGACGGGCGCGGTGATATCGTTGCCCAAAACCATATCTAAATTCGCCTCAATCAACTGTCCGGCAACCACTTTATCCAATCCCGCGTGGCTTGCCAAAACCTTCTGTGTCATTGTCATGCCCATAGTTTGTTCACCCCGTTCAAATATGCCAAAATGCTGGCTTCGATAGTGTCGGTGCTGCTTGCTCTGCCTGTTGCCTTTTTGTCTCCCCGCCTAAGTTTAACAACCACTTCCGCAATCGCGTCCTCGCCCTCCGTCGCCGCGCGGATTGAATAGTCTTCCACCTCGATTCGCTCGCCAAGCAGGATGTTAATCGCTCTGTAAGACGCGTGTACCGGACCGCCCTCGCCGCTGGACACAGCTTCAATCGTTTCTTCACTATCACCCACTTGCAAGCGAACGGTTGACGTCGCGGTGATGTTTTTACCGCTGTTTACAACAAAATTGTCAAGTTTATAATGCTGAACAAGACTTTCGTCAAGTTTCATCGCAACTACTGCTTCTAAATCGCCGTCGGATATGACTTTCTTCTTGTCCGCAAGAATTTTAAACCGCGCGAACGCTTCGTCAAGCTCGTCTTTCGTCAATCTATAGCCCAACTCCGCAAGCCTGTCGTCAAACGCGTGCCGCCCGGAGTGTTTGCCAAGCACCATTTTGTTATGCGGAATTCCGATATCCTGCGGCGTCATGATTTCGTATGTCGAGCGGTTTTCAAGAACACCGTGCTGATGAATTCCCGCCTCATGAGCGAACGCGTTATCGCCGACAATCGCCTTACTCGGCGCGACGGGAACACCCGTTATCCTTTGAACCAGCTTGCTCGCGCGATAGATTTGCTTTAGGTCGATATTACAATACGCGCCGCCATAATACGCCTTGCGCGTGTTAAGGTTCATCACCGTTTCTTCAAGCGACGCGTTGCCCGCGCGCTCGCCGATACCGTTTATGGTACACTCAATTTGCGTTGCGCCCGCCTTGACGCTTGCCAACGTGTTTGCGACCGCAAGTCCCAAATCATTGTGACAATGCACCGAAATTTCGGCTTTTTCGATACCGATTATATTATTTTTCAAATATGTGATGTAATCCGCCATCTCTTCCGGCGTTGAGTATCCAACCGTATCGGGAACGTTAAGAACCGTCGCGCCCGCCGCAATAACCGCGGAGAAAACTCGCGCGAGAAACGCCTTATCGCTCCGTAATGCGTCCTCGGCGGAGAATTCGATGTCGCTGCAATACTTTTTCGCATACGCAACCGCCGCCGCCGCCCGCTCCACAACTTCGTCTTCCGACATTTTCAGCTTATACTGCATATGTATGGGAGAGGTCGCGAGAAATGTATGAATCCGCGGACTTACCGCATGTTTGACGGCGTTATACGCGGCGTCAATATCTTTTTCCATCGCGCGGGATAGGCTTGCGACCGTTGCGTTTTTCACCAACTTCGCAACCTCGGACACGCTTTCAAAGTCGCCGGGCGATGCGATTGCGAATCCCGCTTCGATAACGTCGACGTTAAGCTTTTCGAGTTGCGCCGCAACCTCTAATTTTTCGTGCAAATTCATGCTGCAACCCGGCGATTGCTCGCCGTCGCGCAAAGTTGTGTCGAAAATTTTGATTCTGTTTGACATCTCTTTCCTCTCCTTTTACCATTATAGATAAATAAAAATCTCTCAGCGAGTTCCGCTGAGAGATAGTTTTTTATAAGACAAACTCTTAATCTCTATTATCAGCAAAACTCAAATCAACCTTGCAGTAAGAGGGCAAGGTTTAGCAGATTAAGTTGCGCCGAAAATTGAGATTTCATAGAAGTTTAGCTCCTTGAATGTAATTGAAAGTATTGTAACATAGTTCACACATATTTGTCAACAATTATTTTAATTTTGTTGCCCACGCTTTAAACTGCCGTTAAATTTGTTTAACACAACTACGCAAATTATGGTTCCCACATACGTCACAAGAGTAAACAGCCCTGAAATCACCATCATTCCCGGCGCAAACATTCCCATCAGCGGGCGGTAAATATCCTGCATCCACGGGTCCATATACCACATAGCGTCCATTATAAGATCATTCATAAACCCCGACATAGCTATCATCACGATGGAGCCTAGTATGCCGAATCCAACCGTAATAAAAGTTATCACCGAAAACGCGGTTACGCCGCGAATCGGCGTGAACACATTGGTTTTGATACCGTTTCTTATGCCACTTAGCAGTCGCAAAAGCGCGCTGTAGTAAAAAATGATGTACAATATCATAATTACCATAACAACTAAAAACACTATTCCTACTATCGCAGCAATACCGGCACCGCCATCTGCCGCGGCAAATATCGCTAAAGCAATTCCGACTATAAGCAAAAGTAACGTTACCAAAGAAAACAGAACCAACCCGATAATAGCATAAACTTTAGTCAACGTTAGCGCGGCAAGGGTTGATCCGGGCGATTTCGGTGATTTTGACGCCGCGAATATCAACCAAAGCGCCGTCAACGGCAACGCCGCCAAAATTAGCGGAATTATATTGAACGTTATAATATTGCTGACTAAAATCCCCACCGTAAGTAGTATAATTCCAATTAGGAACAACGTGCTTCCGCCATAGCTATGTAACCTTTCGGCGAAACTTCCCGGCATTGCGTAAGGTTGCGACGGCGGTGGCGTATACTGAGTGTTACTTCCCTGTATGCCCGCATTTTGTGCCGTCGGTTGAGGCGCGGGTTGCGGCGGTTGCGCCGCCGTCGGGGTCGCCGGAGTCGCCGGAGCCGCTTTCGCTCCGCAATTTTGGCAAAAATCGCCGCCAACTAAATTAGTACCACATTTTGAGCAAAACATAAAAAACCTCCTTAAAATATTATACTTATATATTTTAATGTTATTAACTTGATCTATATTCCAACAATTTTTACTATTTGCCTCGCCCGTTCCGCTCGTTCAATTGCGCCGTCAACGGTTTTATCAACCACCGTAAAATGTCCCATTTTGCGGAATTTTTTCGATTCCGATTTTCCGTAAAAATGAACCTTAACGTTCGGGTCTTTATAGGTTTCCTCAAGTCCGACAAGTTCTGACACGCCATCGCTCTCGCCCAGCAAATTCACCATAACCGTCGGCTGAATCAAACTTACATCACCAAACGGCAAGCCGGTAATCGCGCGAATATGATTCTCAAACTGGCAGGCGAAGCAGCCCTCGATGGTATAATGCCCCGAATTGTGCGGTCGCGGCGCGACTTCGTTGACAGATACAATTCCTTCGGCCGTGACAAACATTTCAACGCAGAATGTTCCGACGCCGTCGAAAATTTCCATCACCTTGTCGGCAATCTTCGTTGCTGAAATGATTGCGGCATCATCAATGCGCGCGGGAACGATGGTAACGTCTAAAATGCTGTTTTTATGGCTGTTTTCAGCGACGGGATAAATGGTACGGCTACCGTCAATCGCGCGGCACGCGATAATCGAAATTTCTTTTTCGAACGGGACGAATTCCTCCACCATAACTTCGTTCGCGCCGTTTCCTAGTTGCGCGAACGCGTCCTCAACGTCAGAATCATCTCGAATCAGCGCGTTTCCCTTTCCGTCATAGCCGCCCATTGTCGCTTTAAGCATCATCGGATAGCCGAATTTCTCCGCCGCCGCGCGGATTTGCGCAGGATTTTCAACTTTTTCGAACCGTGGAGTAGGCACGTCGTTTTCTTGCAACACTTTGTTTTGCGAATATTTATTTTGTATGGTTTTAAGGCTTTTAACAGATGGATAAATCGTGTGCCCCTGTTGCGACAACGTTTCAAGCACTTCCGCGTGGATATGCTCGAATTCGTATGTGATTACGTCCGACTTTTCCGCAAGTTCGAAATATGCGGATTCGTCGTCGAAAGACGCCACGATTTGCTCGTCGCAAATGCTGCTTGCCGGGCAATCCGCGCCTGGGTCAAGAACGGTGACGTAAAATCCAAGCCGCTTCGCTTCCAAAATCATCATTTTGCCAAGCTGCCCGCCGCCAATGATTCCGATTCGTTTTTTGATGATGTTCATGTGATTGCTCCTTTTTGCGCCCAACGGGCGCGGGCTTAAGGCGCGTTGCGCCTTAGACCTAAAAACTTTTGAAAAAAGTTTTATCAAAATTCTTGCACCCAAAGGGCGCATAGTTTTTAGGGCGAATGCCCTAAAAACCCTTTTTTGCCGCTGTGGCGGCAGGCGTTGCGCGGGCGCGCGCGGCGCGGCAAGGACCAGTCCTTGCCAATCCAGCAAACTTTTGCGCGCCAAAAGTTTGAACAAAAGCGCCGCGCTCACGCACGTGCTCAAAAACCGAGCACACGTGGCGCGGAGGCGAGTACAAACATAGCACTCTATCCAAACAATTTCTCGCGCTTTTAGGCGCGGGACGAATTTTCGCTTGAGACTGCGGCTTTTGCCGCCTAGGTACTTGACTGAAAGGATATTGTTTGCACACCTCATATAGCGGCGCGTTTTTAATAGCGCCATAGCGCGTTTGCGCCGCAAGTTTGATAAAACTTTTTAAAGTTTTTCGGGGTTTGTGGCTAAACCGTCCAAAACTTGTTTTGGCGAACGGTTCGTCCTTGCAGATGGCTGTGGATTCGCCTTGCGAATCTTACGCCCCTGCATAATTCGGCTACGACTTGTAAAATACGCAAGTCAAGTCTCATTTAAAGGGTTTCCCAAGAAAACGAGTCGTTTGTTGACGAAGTTTGATTGGTTGAAACCTACTGTAAGGGTGTTCGGTAACGGTAGCCCGCGCGTCAGCGCGTGGCAATTACCTTATACCGTTTCAACGGCGTTTTTTGCCGTTCCAACACCCTTGACGGTCTTATGCCCTAGGGCATACCCTAAAAAGGTTTTAAAGCCCGCCACTTTAGCCCAATATCAACCGTCCCAATTCCATCGGCGGCACAAGTTCATTCCCGCGTAAAACACGCATACAGCCGGCGGATATTTCATCGATCAGCATGATTTCGCCGTCCGCCGATTTGCCGAACTCAAATTTTAAATCTTGTAGAACCAAACCTTTTGTTAGCAGGTCACCGAAGATTATCTTCGTTATTTGTTTAGTCAGTTTTTTGCATACTTTGAACTCGTCTTTTGTCATGATTCCAAGCCGCACAAGCGCGTCTTTAGTGATTAGCGGGTCACCGCGATCGTCGTCTTTGAGCGTGACTTCCACCAAGTAATCCAAATCCTGACCGGTTTCAGCATAAGCGCCGTAGCGTTTTACAAAACTTCCGCCCGCGGATTTGCGGCAGATAAACTCGACGCCCTTTCCGAACACGTTTGCCGGCTTAACGTCCATGGTAACCGCGTCGATGTCGCAACCTAAAAAATGGGTCGGAATCCCTGCGGCAATTATCTTATCGAAAAAATATTTTGTAAGCTTAAGAGACTCGCGCCCCAGACCTTCAATGCTAAGCCCAACCGCGTTTTCACCGGGGTCAAACACGCCGTCTTTACCCGTCGCGTCATCTTTGAGCTTTAGCGTGTATGTGCCGTCTGGATTGGAAAAAACATTTTTCGTTTTGCCCTCGTAAATTAGTTTTTGCATTTAGCTCAACTCCTCTTTGATGTATGTTTTATAACCCATTTTGTCCAGTTTATCGATTTTGCCGTTAACCATTTGGTTCAAAGATTCCTTGTACTCAGCCAGTTTTTCGGCTAGCGCTTCATCGTTGATCGACAATATTGACGCCGCGAGGATTCCGGCGTTTTTTCCGCCGTTAATCGCGACCGTCGCAACCGGAATTCCGGCAGGCATTTGAACGATAGAATACAACGAATCCACGCCGCCCAATGCTTTCGTCATAATCGGAACGCCTATTACGGGCAACGTTGTGATTGACGCGACCATTCCCGGCAAGTGCGCAGATCCGCCCGCGCCGGCGACGATAACGTCAAATCCGCGCGCGCGCGCGGTTGAAGCGTACTCAAAAAGCCGCTTCGGCGTTCTGTGCGCCGAAACGATGGTAATTTCGTAAGAAACCCCGATTTCGTCTAAAAATACAGCTGACTCACTCATAACCGGCAAATCCGAATCGCTTCCCATGATAATAGCAACTTTCATATGTCAAACCTCCTTGGTTGAGTCTAAATTACACCGCCTAACATCAGACTTGCGGTGATCAAAGTGCCTAAAAACGCCATAAAGCTAAATATAGCTCCTAAAAGAAATGAAACAAAACCGCCTATAGACAAATATCTCCGAATTATAATTCCGTCGTTCTCCAACAAATTATCGGTAAGCAAATTGATAGTATATCTCCCACCGGCGGAAACCTCGAAATATCCAATTGATATAGAACTTCGCAAAAAGCCGTTAAATCTCATACCCCATCGCTTATAGTAGGGAATTTGTTCATATGACCCCACTTTGTTTATGGCGAAATCAGCTTTATGAACTGTAAATATATCAGAAAAGCGACCTTGTCCGGTAAGAAGCCAAAAGCTGTCACGGCTGACGCAAACGGCGTATTTCCCATTTCTCGGAATATCCATAACTTCTTGAGTAGAAGAAGCCGGATACATATGCCGCCAACCGACAAACGGGCTTATAAGCTTAAATAGAAAGAAACCCAAAAGCCCTAACGCCACAAAGGATATTGAATATAAAATAATTATAAGAAAACTCATAAGTACCCTCCTTTAAAATTAGTAGTATATCACACCAGGGAAAAAAAGTCAATAAATAAAAAAAGACTACATTTCGTTAACCGAAATGTAGCCTTTTTTTATTTCCTAAAAACTATATTCACATATATAGTTTATATAATGGTAGCGCGTGCCCAAAAGAATGCAGGAGGGTTCCAAACGTCAACCATAACATTGATATAAAAAACCTGTCCCCATGCACCGCCATTTAGAGTAATGTTTTCTATAATCCAAAAGTTTGACCAGTTATTTATAAAACCACCATTCCATGAAACTTGCATCCACGGATGTGACGTTGCGTTCTCTGTCTCCAACTCTAAATTTACAACCGTGTTAGCGGGTACAGTTACCCTAAGAGTTCTATTTACTACGTGTCCATTATCCGAAAAGAATTGCGACCAACCATTAAGCGGCAAATCTACTATTCCGGACCCGGAAGATTGAGTAGTAGCGCGTGCCCAAAAGAACGCAACATCGCCGGGAGATTGCCAATTTTCAATCCAAACATCAATATATAAAGTGCGTTCCCACGGATCGTTGTTTGTTAGAGTAATGTTTTCCATAATCCAACCGCCCCATCTATCAAACTGATGCCAATCCCAGTTAGTGTCCCACCATGAAACATTCATCCACATACCTTGACCACCGTTAAGAGTATGCGTTTCAAGTTCTAAATCTACAATCGTATTGGCAGGTATAGTTATTCTAAGAGTTCTCCTTGTCGAGCTGAATCCGTCCGAAAAATATAGCGACCCGGTATTAAGCGGCAAATCTACTGTTTGCCCCCAACCAAGAGGTTCAATAGTAACTTCCGCCGCATCGGTTGCAACATCAACAGCCATAACACTTATCGCCATTGTAAAAAACATTGCCATTGCCAGAATTAAACTTAAAATCTTTTTCATCTTTTGAACCTTCTCTCTCATTTAAATTTTTCTTACTTTTAGGTCGTTTCTAAATTAATATTAAGCCTACTCTTCTTACTCACTTTCACCTCCCCCTTAGTTCAATGCCTTTTCTTCGTTATCTTCAAAGTAAGGCATTTGTTTTATAGGCTTAATTTAATAATCAATTATTGAATTTTCGTTACATCAACTTCTAATGTTTTCTATCGTATCACAATACGTGGTACGAGTCAACCCCATTTTACAAATTTTGTTATTAATTGCCATAAATTTTCAAAAATCATTGTATATTTTTAACAAATCGAAAAACACGTTAGACTATAGTGAGTTTTAAAAAATAATTAGGCAAATTTTGTTGATTTTTAATATCCTGTATGATATACTTTTTAGGATATTATAAAATTACTTACATAGGAGGAGTTTTTTGTGAATTTTAATTTAATGCATCCGGCAGATCAGATTGTAACGATTATGGACAGAATCTACAACTACGGAATGACCACCACGTCGGGAGGAAATTTGTCAATTCGTGACGAAAACGGCGACGTTTGGATTTCGCCGAGCGGAGTTGATAAGGGAACATTGACGCGAGACGACATCGTTTGCGTAAAGCCCGACGGAACAGTAATAGGCAATCATAAACCATCGGTTGAGCTTCCGTTTCATTTGGATATTTTCAAAATTCGTCCCGACGTTGGCGCGGTTTTGCACGCGCACCCGCCGGCATTGGTAAGTTTCAGTATCGTTCGTAAAATCCCGGACACAAATATCATTCCAAACGCGTCGCTTATCTGCGGCGAGGTTCAAATGGCGCCTTACGCCGTGCCGGGAAGTCAGAAACTTGGCGAAAATATCGCTGACGTTTTCAAAAAAGGAATAAATACTGTAATGCTTGAAAATCACGGCGTCGTTATCGCCGGCAAGGATTTGTTCAGCGCGTTTATGTCGTTTGAAACGTTAGATTTCTGCGCAAGACTTGAAATCAACGCCGCAAGAATCGGCGAAATAAAGCCGTTGAGCGAAAAGCATATCCGAGCGTCTGAAGAAATGCGCCACGCGAACCTTGAAGAATTTGATAACATAGTTTACACAAGTGCCGAGAGAGAAGCGCGCGCGAAAATGTGTACACTTATAAAACGTTCGTATGACCAACAACTATTTACAAGCACACAAGGCACGTTTTCGCAGCGGATAAGTGATGACTGCTTTATAATCACGCCGTACAATAAGGATCGAAAATATCTGAATCCGGAAGATATTGTACAGGTTAAAGACGGAAAAGTTGAGTCGGGAAAAGTGCCAAGTCGCTCTGTTCTGCTACATAAAGAAATTTATGACCTTCATCCTGATATAAACTCGATTATAATCGCACATCCGCCGAAAATTATGGCGTTCGCGATAACCGACGCGAAGTTTGACTCGCTTACAATTCCCGAAAGTTATATATTACTTCGCGGAGTTCCAAAACTGCCGTTCGGCGCGAATTATCTGCAAAAAAAGTTTACCGCACAGGAGATTCGCCCTGACGTTCCGGTAATTTTGGTTGAAAATGATTGCGTAATCGTAACCGGCAATTCACTTTTGGCGGCGTTTGACCGTTTAGAAGTGCTTGAGTACAGCGCGAAAGCAATGCTTGACGCCGAAGAAATCGGCGAAATTATAAATATCAACGAGGCAGAGCGTCAGGAGATAAACGAGGCGTTTGGGTTGGTTGATTAGGTTTTAGGGCTTTGCCCTAAAACCGGAAAAAATTTTGGAAAAAATTTTATCAAAATTCACGCCTGCGGGCGCGGGCTTTTTTCGGGTTCGTCCCGAAGGCATATGACCTGCCGGTCGGGCATTAAGGGCTCTGCCCTTACGGTAGGTTTCAACCAATCATGCTCCGTCAAAAAGCGACTCGCATTCTTGGGAAACCCTCAAGGACGAACCGTTAGCCAAAACAAGTTTTGGACGATTCAGCCATAATCCCGGTCGCCTATGGTCGCAAACGCCAAAGGGCGGCGATATATAGCTGAAACTCCTCGCATAAAACGCTTCGGAGGGCTAAATCTCTGAGCAGTAAACTGCTAAAAGATTTATGCCAAGTCGGCGACAATAAAAGCATTAGTTAGCTAACCGCATTCGCGGTAAATGAGACTTAGCTTGCGTATTATGCAAGCTGTAGTCGAATTATCCAGTAAGCGTAAGCGAGTCGGGAAAGATTAGTATGTGTGAACATCGTCTCAGCCGAGGTCATACCGCGCCTAAAAGCGTGAGATGTTGTTTGGTTAGAAGCGAGTTGTTTGCACTCGCTTCCGCGCCATGTGTGCTTGGTTTGTAAGCGCGTGCATGAGCGCGGCGCTTTGGCATAAATTTCTTAGCAATTTATTGCTTAGAGATTTAGCCCTCCGAAGCGTTTTGTGCGAGGAGTTTCATCATCTTTTCGCGCGCAAAAGTTTGGCAGATGGCTGTGGATTTTGCCAAAATCGCAAAATCTTACGCCCATGCACTTTTCGACTACCGCTTGTGAAAAATCACACAAGCGAAGTCTCAAATGCTGGATTGTTAAGGACTGGTCCTTAACAAAGTGAAAAAATAAAATTTAAATTAATATAAAAAGGAGGAAAATTAAAATGGCAAGAATGATTTTGAACGAAACCAGTTATTTCGGAAAAGGTAGTATCAGCGAAATCGTAAACGAGGCGAAAAAGAGAGGGTTTAAAAAAGCGCTGATCGTTACCGACAAAGATTTGGTAAAGCACGGCGTTACCGGAAAAGTGACCACATTGCTTGACGGAGCTAATCTTGCATACGAAGTTTACGACGACGTTAAAGCGAATCCGGCGGTTAGCACGGTTAAAAACGGAGTTGAGGCATTTAAATCGGCGGGCGCGGATTATATAATCGCGGTTGGCGGCGGCTCGCCGATTGATACGGCAAAAGCTGTTGCGACAATTATCAACAACCCGGAATTTGCTGACGTTGTAAGCCTTGAAGGCGGCGCGCCGACGAAAAACAAGTGCGTACCGATTATTGCGGTTCCGACGACTGCGGGAACGGCGGCGGAAGTTACAATCAACTATGTTATCACCGACGAGGAGAAAAAACGCAAGTTCGTTTGCTTCGACCCGCATGATATTCCGGTTGTTTCGATCATCGACGCCGACATGATGGCAAGCATGCCGAAAGGTTTAACTGCCGCAACTGGTATGGACGCGTTGACGCACGCGATTGAGGGTTATACAACCAAAGGCGCGTGGGAAATGACCGACATGTTCCACATCAAAGCAATCGAAATCATCGCGCGAAGCTTGCGCGGCGCGGTAAACGGCGAATCTGACGGGCAAGAGGGAATGGCGCTTGGACAATATATCGCGGGAATGGGATTCTCTAACGTTGGTTTGGGAATCGTTCACTCAATGGCGCACCCGCTTGGCGCGCTTTACGATATGCCGCACGGCGTGGCGAACGCAATGTTGTTGCCAATCGTTATGGAATATAACGCCGAATTCACAGGCGATAAATATCGTGAAATCGCGTGCGCAATGGGCGGAAATCCTTGTCTTGTTTACAATTTGCCGATTGAAGACGTGCGCAAAGAGGCCGTTGACGCGGTGAAAAAATTGTCGGCTGATATTGGAATCCCGACAAAACTTTCTGACGTGGGCGTTAAAGAAGAGGATTTGCAATTCCTTGCCGAGTCTGCGTTCGCTGACGTTTGCACGGGCGGAAATCCGCGCGAGGCAAGCGTTGCCGATATCCTTGAGCTGTACAGATCTATATTGTAATTGAAAAAACCACCGCATAGGTGGCGAAACTCCCGAAACGTCCTAACAAAGCGGACGTTTCGGGATAATAGGGGCATTGGCGCAGTTGGGAGCGCGTTTGACTGGCAGTCAAAAGGTCAGGGGTTCGAATCCCCTATGCTCCACCACACACGTGACGCACTTTATCGCGCTCGTACCATTTGGTATGAGTGCGTTTTCATTTCCCCGGATTCACATGAACACTGCAATGCTTCACCTTTTCAAACTCCGATTCAATCGCGTCGTGCACCCGGTGCGCGATAGAGTGCGCCTCATGCAATACATACGACCCGTCAACCGCGATTTCCACCTCAACATAAATTTTATCGCCGAACAGACGAGTTTTCAGCATATCAATCCCTAAAACATCATCCTGCGCAAGGATAATTTCCCGCATTTCATTTTCCGTTTTCTCGTCACACGCCTTGTCGGTCATTTTTCCGACGGTTTCTCTGAAAATATCAATCGACGCTTTCAAAATAAACAGGCAAATCACAATCGCCGCAAGCGGATCAAATATATCAAATCCAAGCAGAACGCCCAAAATTCCGATAAAACTACCCACCGACGTAAGCGCGTCAATTCGATGGTGCCACGCGTCCGCCATAAGCGCGCTTGAATCAATTTTCTTCGCCACCGATCGCTTGTACCAATACATCGTCTCTTTCACGATAATTGTCGCAACCGCCGCCGCAAGCGCAAGTATTCCGAGCGTCATCGAATGTTCGCCGTATTCGGTTGTCATTATTTCCCGTAAGCCCGCCCAGCCTATTCCCGCTCCTGTTACAAACAATATAATGGACAACAAAATGGCGGCAACACACTCAAACCGCTCGTGTCCGTATGGGTGGTCCTTGTCCGCCTCGCGATTCGCCAATTTAACCCCGATCATCACAATTACGGTGGTAAGCATATCAGTCAACGAATGTACGGCGTCCGCCAATATCGCCGTAAATCCACCGAATATTCCGACAATCATCTTAAATATGGTCAGCAATATATCACCGATAATAGTGATAATTGACGCCTTTATCGCCATTTTCTCGTTCGATTTTTTCATATTCTCACCCCATAGTATTATTATACTGCTACGAATAGCTCCATAATACAAAAAAAGCGCACCTACGGAACAACTGTCCCGCAGATACGCTTGTTGTTAGCGTCTGCTGCCGCATTAACGGCCCGGCTTCACAGACCAAATCGATCTGTCGCCTGTTCAGATTTTGAATATATCATATAAAAACGATTTTGTCAATAGCGAATTCAATTTTTACCAAAGATTCGGCTCGTTATCGCTTTTTCAAGCTCTACCAAAAGCAGAACCGCAACACCGCCCGCCGCAAAGTAAATCCAATCGCTAAGCGGCAACGATACCGTATCAAACCACGCCTGCATAAACGGCAGATAGGTAAACCCAAGTTGTATCGCCACCAAAATTCCGGCGAAAACAAACGCGAACTTGTTGCCGAAAAATCCGCCGCGAAAAATCGTACTATTCAGCTTGCGGCAATTAAACAGATAGAATAACTGCCCGAAAACAAGCATATTCACCGCCATCGTTCTGGTATACGCAAGGTTGTACGCGCCATGCCGACCATTTGAGTAGAAAAATATCGCCAATGTCAGCGCGGTAACAACCACCGACGCGAATCCTATCCTAAACAGGAAAACTCCGCCGAGAAGCGGCTCTTTCGGATTGCGCGGCGCTCGTTTCATCACATTTTGCTCGGTCGGTTCAAACGCCATAGTAAGCGCAAGCGTAACCGCGACAACCATATTTACCCAAAGAATCTGCACCGGCGTGATTGGAAGTTCGGCAAAGTTAAAAATAATCGCCGTGATAATCACAAGTGCCTGCGCGCCGTTGGTCGGAAGCAGAAACAGCAACGTTTTCCGAATATTATCGTATATCGTTCGCCCTTCCTCCACCGCTGACACGATGGATGAAAAATTATCGTCCGCAAGCACCATTTCGGCGGAATCTTGAGTGACGGAGGTACCTTTAATTCCCATCGCGACGCCGATATCCGCTCGTTTAAGCGCGGGCGCGTCGTTTACTCCGTCACCGGTCATTGCCACAACCTCGCCCAGCTCCTGCAACGCTTTAACAAGCCGCAATTTATGCTCCGGGCTTGTCCGCGCGAATATATCGCACTCCATCGCGGCAACGCGGATTTGCGCATCGTCCATCGTTTCTAATTCCGCGCCGCTAATCACTTTCGGATGATCGGTCAACCCCATTTGCCGCCCAATTTCCCGCGCGGTTAGAGCGTGATCGCCGGTAATCATCTTCACTCGAATTCCCGCCTCGCGGCATACGCGAATTGACTCAATCGCCTCCGCCCGCGGCGGATCGATAATGCCGACAACCCCCGCAAACACCATATTTTGCAAATCTTCATGTTTTATGTCAACCTTATCGTCCGCCGCTTCTGCATACGCAAAGCCAAGCAATCGCTGTCCACGACTTGCCGCCTGCTCAATTTTACTTTCCCAAAACGAGGAATCAAGCGGCTCCGCTCCGTCGGCGTTTGTCTGCTGCACGCAAAGGTTCATTATCCGCTCGGTCGCGCCGTTTACAAATAAAATCCGCTTGCCATCAATTTCATATAACGCCGCACGATATTTATGCTCTGAATCAAATGGTATGTCGGAGAGTTTGTTTGCTCCGACATCACTATATCCCGCTTTGCGCCCAAGAACTTTCAGCGCCGCCTCGGTAGGCGCGCCCTGCGGCAACCATATCTCGCCCTCTTGATAAACATCCGCCTCGTTGCACAAATACGCGCATTGAATCAGCCGCTCTAAAATTAAATTGGAATTTCGCTCAGCGAAATTCTCACCACCATTGTCCATTGTCCATTGCCCATTGTCCATTGTTATCTCACCGCTCGGCGCGTAGCCCAAACCTGACACATCAAAATCGCCGCTCGCTGTGTATATATTCGTCACGGTCATCTCATTTTTCGTAAGTGTTCCCGTTTTGTCGGAACATATCACGGTAACGGCTCCAAGCGTCTCAACCGACGGAAGCCGCCGTATGATCGCATTTTTCCCTGCCATACGCTGAACGCCGATTGCGAGAGTTATCGTAAGCACGGCGGGAAGCCCCTCCGGTATCGCCGCAACCGCAAGTCCAATTACCGCGAGAACGGTGTAACTCCAATATTCAACGCCCCGGAAGATAATATCATATCCAAACAGAATCACCGAAAGCACCAATACCACAATGGACAATGCTTTCGCCAAGCTGTTCATCTTTTTCATAAGCGGCGTGGTGGTCGATTCGGTTTCATGCAACATTTGATTGATTTTGCCGATTTCGGTATCGCCGCCCGTCGCGACAACGATGCCAACCGCGTCCCCTGTACGCACGTTGGTTCCGGCATACGCCATACATTCACGCTCGCCCAAAACAGTGCCGGCCTCAACCGCCACAATCGACTTCGTAACCGCCAACGATTCGCCGGTCAGCGCGGATTCGTCAACCTCGAACCGACTCACGCTTATAAGTCGAATATCGGCGGGAATTTTATCTCCCGCTTTCAGGATAACAATATCGCCGGGAACAAGCGCTTCCGCCGCAACTTCTCGCCGCGCGCCGCTTCGAATAACCGCGGCTTTAAGAGACAGTAAATTGCGGATACTATCAAGCGCCTTCTGCGCCTTATCCTCCTGAATATGCCCGATAATGGCGTTGATCACTACAACCGCCAAAATAACCCAAGTATCAACCCAATGCCGCATAACCCCGGTCAATACCGCCGCGCCAAGCAGCACATAAATCAGCGCATTATTAAACTGACCCAGAAATCGTTTAACAAAGCTATCCCGCTTCTTCTCAGGCAGCTTATTTTCGCCGAATATATCAAGCCGATTCGCCGCCTCAACGTCTGCAAGCCCGATATTTCTATCGCTATCAAGCTTGTCCAGCGCAGCAGCGTCGGACAGCGTTTCCCATGGTATGGAGCGTAAATTTTCATTCAAAATTACCACTTCCTTCTGAAATATCATATCATATTTTTCCCCGATTGACAACTTTTCTTACCAAAATCATTGAAATATTTCGATAAATGTGGTACGATAATAAAAGAGGTGTTTATATGTTTAAAATCATTAAAAATCTACCCACTCCGGAAGAGTTTAAGGCAAACATTCCGGTTCCGGCGGATATACAAAAAATCAAGACTGAGCGCGACGCGCAAATCAAAGATATTTTCACTGGGAAAAGCGATAAATTCTTGCTAATTATCGGTCCTTGCTCTGCCGACGACCCGAACGCAGTATGCGAATACGTAAGCAAGTTGGCGAAAATCCAGGACGATGTAAAGGATAAAATCCTAATTATACCGCGCATTTATACGAATAAACCGCGAACCACCGGCGTGGGCTATAAAGGCATGCTTCACCAGCCCGACCCCGAGGCGGAATCGGACATCCAAGCGGGAATCACCGCTATCCGCAATATGCACATCAAAGCGATTCGCGAATCGCACCTGACTGCGGCGGACGAAATGCTGTATCCCGAAAATTTCATGTATATCGACGATTTGATAAGCTATCACGCAATCGGCGCGCGATCGGTTGAAAATCAGCAGCATCGTTTAACCGCAAGCGGAATCGACGCGCCTGTCGGAATGAAAAACCCCACAAGCGGCGATTTGACTGTTATGTTTAACAGCATATCCGCCGCGCAGGCGGAGCACATCTTCCTCTATCGACAAGTCGAGGTTCAAACCGACGGAAACCCGCTTGCGCACGCGATTTTGCGCGGCGCGGTGAATAAACACGGCGAAAGCATACCGAATTATCATTTTGAAGACTTAATTAAGGTGAAGCAGTTGTACGAAAAGTACGATCTTGCGAATCCTGCGGTTATCGTTGACTTAAACCACTCAAATTCGGATAAAAAGTTTAAAGAGCAACCCCGAATCGCAAAAGAGATCATGAATTCGCGCAACTATGACAAGGAATTGAAAACTCTTGTAAAAGGGCTTATGATAGAAAGCTATTTCGAAGAGGGGAATCAAAGCGTTGACGGACACATCTATGGAAAATCCATAACCGACCCGTGCCTCGGCTGGAACGACTCTGAACGGTTAATATATGACTTGGCTGAAGGTTTATAGGACAACAAAAAAACTCCTGCACGGCAAAATGCCGAGCAGGAGTTTTATATATTAAGTCTAAGCTAGCATAGCTCGTATTCTGTAAATAAATACTGCCGTTTCCGCTCTGGTGGTTAAACCACGCGGATTTATATAATTTTCATTCCCCATCACCAAGCCGCTTGTTACCAAAGCCGCCAAAGCTTCCAGCGCATAATCGGCAATCAGCGCGCTATCATTAAACTGCTCTAAAACCGCCAAATCGGCAGGCTCAATCGCGTCTTTTTGTCTCAAAATCCGATACGCAAGCACAAACACATCCTGCCGCATTATCTCCGCCCTCGGCGCGAACTGATTATTTCCGATTCCTGTCGCGAATCCAAGCTCCCGCGCCGCGCCTATTTCGTTATAATAATATGCGCCCGGCGAAACATCATCAAAATTATGCGCGAATTCCGCGTTAATATCCAGCATGCGAACCAGCAAAATCATATAATCCGCACGGCTGATGTTGTTTCCGGGGCTGAAGGTCGTTTCGCTCGTACCTCGGATTATTCTGTCTGCCGCAAGCGCGTTAATCTCTCCCGCCGCCCACGGATAATTGGTAATATCGTCAAATGTTGAAGAACCATCGCCGGTTTGCTGGTTGCCGGGAAATGTCAAATTTGGGTTTGAACCCGGTTGATTCGGCGGCAATATCGTACCATGCGAAGAGTCGCCCGACGTATCCGTTTCAGGCGGTTGATTCGAGTCGTCATTCGAACCTTCCGTTTCAGGCGTAAGAATTTCGATACTGCCACCCTCTATACGCACGGTAACCTCGCCCAAATTTTCATTAATCATCTCGCCCGTCATACTAATCTCAATATTCCCCTGCGCTTCTTCACTGATTTTAAACGTCACGGTAAACAGCGTTACATCTTCGGTAAAATTCGTCACGCTCGCCCAAATCGCGGTCACAAATTCTAAATCTTCTCCGTCTACAAATTGCAAATTTGAAATAAGCATTCCCCTGATATTTTGCTCAAACGAAACAGGCGTTACAAGTTCTCTGTCAAAATTCAAAACAAAGCTAAACGCAGCCACTCCGGGATTGTTGGTTATAGCAACCGAAACTTCAACCGTTTCACCCGCGATTCCCGATACCGACGAAACACTAACAACCGCATCGTTTGCGGCATAAATTGCCGGCACAAATACGGTCATCAAAGAAAACACTATTAAAATCGATAAAACTTTTTTGAACATATAATCACTCCCCTTATCTATGTTTTAAGTGCTATATTCTAAAAGTTACTCCATTTGTCAACGGTCTCATGCGAATTAAAGAGTCCCAACAGAAAATTCTTACCCTATGAAATCCGGCGCCAACAGACGCTTGAATATTTTGAAAACTCGCCGAATGATAACCGCCGAGCAAATTCCCTATTTCCAAAAAATTAATATATATCAATCTGTCCCCGGCGTCATATATCGCAAGTATCATAACCGCGCTCGAAACATCCGATCGATTGTTCAATATATCAAAATGGACACTTCCTGAAATCGCGCCCCAATGACTAATCAAATTATTTTCGGTTATGATAATCTCAAGCGATTGGGTATTATCAATCTCAAGTATACCGTTCGTCACTTCTACCGGCACAAGTTCCAAGTTCGCATTGACAAAACTGGTCGCGCGTTGAACGATATTAAGAGTTGTCGTTCCATACGCCTCAGGCAAAATTCTAAACCGAACAACTACCAAAGGCCCGCTATTTGTAACATTAAAAGCATGTGTCCATTGAGCTCTGACCATACCGGGTATGGTTGAAAAAAGAAATGCGCCCGGTGTCGCGATTACATCGCCTTCCTCAACCGATATCTGCTCTAATTTTGTATTATTATACAACAAATCAAATCTAAATCCCGCAATTCCCGGATTGTCAGCCAAAGAAATGGTCGCATAAAACTCATCTCCGTTTATTTCTCCAATAAGCACCTCTAAGCGCGGTGTCAACCCGGAATTAGGAGTAATCCCGGGTTGCGCACTCGCGCTTACTAGAGAAAAACAAATAAAAAGTATGAAAGTTAATATTTTTTTAGTCATTTTAGGTTCGCTCTATTCTTCAGGATATTGGCGCGGACCAAGATATACGCCCGGAACGCCTGCAAGATACTGCGCCAAACGAATTGCGTCACGAGTATCCACAACTCCGGCGTTATAATTATGAACAGCCGCAAAGAAAAGTTGCTCCGGCGTCAATTCAATCACACCCGCCAAATATTGTGTCAAAAGTAAGAAGTCCGCAACGCCAACCTCGCCTGTATCCGTTATATCGCCCGCAACACGCGCGGCAATATTTAACTCCGTCACTTCACTATCTCTCATTCCGTTTTGAACCACTATGGCTCTAATTTGTGCCGCTCTTGTTCTCGGAATTTCAATTCGTCCGCCACTACGTACAGAAGGACTATCAATTGTCGGAGTTGATCCGTCAAGAGTGTAGTGAATCCAGGCTACACCCGACGTAGGGCGATCAAGATTCATGCGGAACTCTACAATTTGAACATAGTTCCAATTCCAATTACCATAGGCATCACGTTCTGAAAGCACACGCGTTTCCCATACGCTAATAATCGGTGCCAAAGCTTGTTCGCGCAAATCAAGATCCGAATATCTCCAAAGTCTCGGCAATCTTCCGTCTTCTATATCCCAAATATGAGGATTAAGTTCTATAGTATCAAGCCAAAATTCAGCTGAATAAGCCTCCGCGGCACTTACATTTCTTTGAGAATTCCAACCATATGCTACCACATTGCCGTTTCTTAAGAAAAAGCTATTTTCAACTATGTTTATCGCACTTGCCGGAGTTCCGCTAATATTGCCGACATTACCTGTCGCGTAACTATTTGATATTCGTGTGCCAAATCTTATATGACCAACCAATCCGCCTCGTAAAGCCGTTCCGAAAACATCGGCTGACGACGACGAACGTTCCACTATCGAGCCGTTCTCCATAATACCTACTATACCGCCTACGTTAGCGCTAGAACTGTTTACAAATGCGTTAGTGCTTGTAACCGTTCCTGATGTATATACATTTACCACGGAGCCGCTCCACAATTCACCGGCTATAATACCCGCCGTTCTTCCGGTAACATTCGCGTCTACAACATTCAAATTTTTAATAATAGAATGTCCCGTTATGCCGAACAAGCCTACAGGCCGAGATGGACCAAATTGAAGATTTTCCTCACCATATGTAGGAGCGTTTATATATAATCCCGTAATTGTATGGTTATTCCCATCAAATACGCCGGCAAACGGTGAGGTAGGAACCAATGCGCCGGGGAACAGTTCTATGGGTATTGGGTGTCTGATTCCAATCGGCGTCCAACCCGCGCCGTCATTAAATTCCGATCCAAATTCAGATAAATCAATATCTGCTTCCAGTCTATAATAAGCTTGACTGTAATGAGCATCATGCACATTTACACGTCTTGCCAAATACGCAAGTTGCTCCGCCGTTGTAATAATAAACGGATTTATCTCCGTCCCTATTCCGCCTGAAAATTCAACCGGATTCGGGTCCGGGTCCGGACGCCACTCAAAAGGAGGATCAGGATCGTAAATATCGCCTCTGCCGTCTGCAGAATTCGGTCCAAAAAGCAATACAGGCTCCTGTGACGGACGTCCGTTCATGCCAAAAAAAGTAAAGATAATCGGTGAATGTGCATGTAACCCGGACACGCGCAATGTTATAGTAGTTGCTTCAGGATAAATCTTCCAAAAATCGCGAAGCGCAGATCCAAAGTTGTGAGTAACTGTATGATGTCCATCAAAAGGAACGAAACTGGTTGCAAAATGAGCTGCGTTATTGCTCATAGAGGTGTAAGACGGCGGTTTGCGAACGCCTGCCATCACTGCGTCTAAAACATACATATCAAAGTCAGCCAAATATGGCGGAAGTATGTATAGTCCTGCCAAGTCACCTTGTACTCTTTCATTAACGCGAATATCTAATCTAATTTCTTCGCCCGCGATAATAGCATATTTGTAATCCGCTAAATCAAATTGTAAAAATGCCTCTCGATGAGCGCCTCCAATTCTAGCGTCAACGAAAAACAAAGGTCTACGCTCTTGAGCCGGCATACCAAATCTAGTAAACGTAGCTTGCGTTAGTGGTATAACCGTCACATCCGACTCCGCTGCCGCAACAGTCGCATCTACGTCGTAGTCATACCCTACCGAAACTGCGAAACTTGGCACAAATGTGAATACCATAGCTGTTACAATAAGTAAAACTAATAATTTCTTATTTCTCATAACATTTCCCTCCGTTTAAATTAAATTATATATTGGTTTGCAAACGTTTTATACTTCACATATTAATAACCCTATTTTTCAACAAATTCGGACAAAATTTCCGAAATTTTATCTTCCCATATTTTCCGCGATCATTACTATGGTGCCTTGATCTATATTCCCTGCAACCATGTACGATTGTACGCCGTCATGCCAAATCAGCACGTTGATATTTCTGTTCGAAGTGAAAACCGCGTCAAATCCGCCTATTTCAAGTCGAATTATATCGGCGTCCGCGGTGTCGATTATTCTCGACGTTCTTATATTCCCCGCGTTAACGGTAAAGTACGAGCTGTCCTTCGTAAATAATACAAACGTGTCGCCGCCCACAAGCCTGCGTTCAGCGAACCGGAATCCTTGAGGTACATATCGAAGATAAATATCGCCCACCCTAAACGAATCAGCGGTAAAATCGCCGTCAAAATTGATAATGGTATATCCGTCGCGAATATCTATGCCGAAATTGTTAAACCTATTTCGCCACGCTTCCGCGCCCAATATCGCCGTGGAAGCAATAGCCGTCACTATTAAGAAAACAGCGGCTATACGTGTCAAATTTCTTGATACTTTCTTGTTTCGCGACGATACTCGCTCTTTCGCGAACAGTTTTTTCATTTTTCTATCATATTCCGGCGAAAACGCAAGATTTTCATCCGGTTCGTTAATTGCCGCCATTATGCGTTCCGTCGCGATTGGTTCCGCTTCAGCAATCAACTTATCAAGCATTTTGTCCATAATATTAATTTTTTCAGCCATTATCTCCACCCCTTTCCAATGATTTCGCAAGCGTTTTTCTAGCCCTGAAAAGCCTCTTGTTAACCGTTTCAACCGATATATCTAATATTTGCGCAATCTCTTTTGCGCTATACTCGCCCGAAATCCTAAGCGATAAAACGTCTCTGTAAATCAAAGGCAGCTTCTCGATGGCATTAACAATCTTCTCCACACTTTCATTGTCAATAACGATATTAGCCGGAGAAGGTTCGGCGCTTTCAATGTTTACATCGTCAATATCACCGCTTTGATTGTCGCATTTATCTCGATAAAAATTCAACGAAACATTTCTACATATAATAACCACAAAATTGCGGGTTGTTAGGACATTTTTCTCATCAATTTTGTGTAAATTCTTAATTATTTTCTCAAAAGACTGCTGCACCGCGTCTTCCGCAAGGTAACTGTCATTTAAAATTTTATAAGCTACGCTAAGCATCAAGCGACTATATCGCGCATGAAGCCTTTCTAATTTTGTGCGAGCAATTTTGTCGTTGATTGATAAAAATAATGCAAGCATTGAACATCACTCCTTCCTCTTTTCGTTTCAACACGTAGTTTGTGTTATAAATGGGCATAGCGTATAGAAATGCTTGCATTTCTACTGCAAAATCAAAGATTTTGCATATTGAATTTGAAAAATTCAAACAATGCCCATTGTGAGAGGCATGTAAAAATTTTCTATGAAAATTTTTGGCGGCGTTTTG
>WRAG01000031.1 GCA_009780345.1 Oscillospiraceae bacterium | reverse complement strand
TAAGGAAGCAGAGGAAAAGAATAACGATGCTGCTGCTGGTAGTTGCGATGTTAGTTAGTGCGCTACCGGTATTTGGGTTGCCTGTATACGAAGAACCTAACGCAGACGGCTACGAAACCGTCGACGTTGAGGTTCCTTTTTATGTCGAAGAAGAAAATTCGGATGATTTGAGCGTTGAAACCGAGTGGATTTGGACAGAATCGGGTGAATTTGAGCCGGAATCAGACGAATTCGATTGGACAAATATAGATTGGGCTGATTTTGATAATGATTACGCGGGTTTTGAGCCGAATTACATAGGAATTGAACCGGCACTTTTTGAGAACCAAGGCGTGGTATATAGTCGCCCCGCTACCGGCATGGTGGGAACTGAGATACTATTAGTTGTGGGGCCGGGCAGCTTTCCCGACATCCACACCCCTGGCCCTGGTCCGTGGCTACGCCTCGATGCAGGGGGTGTGTTCGCAGGTGGTCTTCATGGAACCCAAGGCTGGCCAAGTTTTATCAGCTCCCGTCGCGTTTTTATTGAATCAACCCCAGGCGCCTGGTCCAATGGAACAGGGGCGCTTACAGATTTTGCAGGACAGCTGCAGGGTTGGAGTTTCTCCGCTCCCGCGATGACTCCCGACATTGCCAACGCTACCGTGTTGGTGACGGATGTGTTAGGGGGATTCAGGGTGTGGGAAGGTGGTGACCACTTGGTGGGGACCGGGCAGTTTTTGTCGACGAGTAATGGTGTGCGCACCGCAGCAAACCGGCTAGGCGCACCGATGCCTTGGCTCATCACCGTAATTCGTTCGCCGGGAACTCCCCCACAGCCCACTTTGCTCAGCCGTTCTCAAAACGGAACAAGCATAACGTTAAATGAAATCCCGAACCCAAGTGTGGGAGGGTGGACGACTGTATATCGCCGCCGTGATGGCGCGGATGCAACAAATGCAGCCACAACAGGTTGGACGGAGTGGCAAATATCCCCGACTTTTGGTGGTTTGACACCAAATACACAACATCAGTTTCAAGTAGGCTTTATTCCGCCGGGACAACCATTGACGAGTCTGGCTCACGTTGGTCCATGGCCTACTGCAGCGCAATATTTTAGAACGGTTCCACCAACTCCGTTGATTGCGCCCGACCCAACGGCGCGAACTGCGAATAGTTTTACATTGCCCGCCGCAGGGACCGGGAATACCCTCGTTGCTGCGCCATCACAATTCCAATGGGAATATCAATGGCGTGCGCAGATTGCCGGGCAAGAGGCGGAAGACAATTGGGCGAACGTTCCCGCAAATCGAGTTGTGACGGGTGCTCCCGCGATTCATCCGATTGAGATAAGGCGAAAATTTCAACGAACTGCGGCGTTTAATGCGGTAGATTACGATTCACTTTGGTCGCCGCTTAGAATCATTGAGGCGTATTCTCCGCCGATCGCCCTCGAAGCGCCCGCTGCGCCGACGATATACGATCAATATATGGGATATATCATACTTGACGAGATTACTGCGAATCCTGCGGGGTTTTCGAGTGTTGAGTATGCGATTTATTCGATAAACGGAAATGTGATTCCCGCCGGCGATAGAGAATGGCAGACGGGCAGAGATTTTTATTCGCTGATGGGAAATACTTACCGATTTGTTGCTCGCCGCGTAATGGCGGAAGAGCAAGATCCGGCGGATTTTGTTGATACTATCGGTCCGGTGAGCCCGCCGAGCATTTCGGTGCATGGGAGTCATAGGTTTATACAAAGAGTTGGCTCAGAGACCCCCGCTGCTTGGTTTGAACCTGCCGGACCAGGTTGGGGAAATCCACTGTTCGGTGCCCAAACGGGCTGGCGTCAATGGCCTTGGGATGAAAGCTTCTTAGGTACCGGCCAGGGTTGGGGTTGGTGGGAAGTTGCCGCTGCTCCCTGGGGTGGGCGTGCAATGATTAGTGGTACTGCGGTGCATATGACAGGCGGTGGTATTCGAGGGATTGGTACTACAATGTATGGTCTGCCTGCCACAGGACCGTTCTCTTATACGCTAAGATGGCGGCCGTTATCAGCAAGCGAGGGAGCTAATATGATTGTTTTTCCATATGGCATTCCGGAGCAATTGCTTACAATTTATCGCCCTCTTCAACTCGAAGCGCCACCGGCGCCGGTTGTGGAATCTATCGACCGAAATACGAATACGGCGACGCTTGCGGAAATTCCGGCAAACCCAACGCCTCATTCTATTGTGGTTTACGCGATATATTCGATAAACGGCGAAGTTCAGAACGGATTCGTTCGAACTGATAATTCGACATGGAATAATTTAGCTTGGCAAGAGTCGAGAGATTTTGTTCTCGACCCTGATAATACGTACCGCTTTATCGCGCGGCGAACTTACGCAAGCGGGCAAAACCCGGACGATTTCGTCGGCGTTGGAAACGCGCGATTCCCGGTAGGCCCGCCGAGTGCGGTGTTTGAGTTCCCGCCGAGTAGGATATATAAGGTGTTTGATATACCTTTTGGTGAAACGAATTTTCCAGGTTGGTTTCCTCTTGGAGTGGCGTATAATTACATTCTGTGGAACTATGTCGGAGCTAATTGGACGGCCGGGAATGGGTGGGCCCTTAATAATTGGGGAGTTGGGGGGCCTGCTACACCACTTTTGGTGCCTGGTGGGGGAGAAATAGGATTTGAAGGCCGGCAGCATCCTGCAGTGACTCCGTGGCCTCAAAATGATCCGACGGTCAGAATGGGCTCTTTGCGTATATTTGCTCGCAATATGAACCTTGACACACCATTTTTGCTTTCAACTACGTTGTATAATTTAAATCATAGAGTTGAGCCGTATTTTCCACCGGAATTCCCGTTAGGAGTGCCGGAGTTTCACCTTACTTTCCGCCGACTTCCCGCACCGCCTACAACAGGTGCGATATTAGCGGAGCGAACGACAAATTCGATAACTTTAGATGTGGATCCTGCAATCGATACCGATTTGTGGATTCCATACTTTAGAATATATGAAGGAAACGGCGATTGGAGCGATTGGCAAACAAACGCGACGTTTAGCGGCTTAACTGCGGGCGAAATGTACGATTTTCAAGTGAGATATTACCCTGCGGGCGGCGAAGTTCAAAACGGCGCGCAAATTACGGCTCCATTCGGGCCGGTAAGCTTCCGCGCGGTTCCGAACGCGCCGGGAGCGGCTGCTCCTGCGGTAAGCTCGACGCCGGGAACGGTTACTTTCCCCGCCGCGGGGCATGACGGAACGGACATTGTCGCGGCTCCGTCGCAATTTGTGTGGCAATATCAATGGAGACGAGTTGACGCGCTTAATTTGCCCGACGCGAACTGGGCGAATGTGCCGGACGATAGAATTGTGACCGGATTTATGGCAGGAACCGAAATTGAGGTTCGCCGTCGGTTCGCGCGCGACGCGGTCGGAAATTCCGGCGCGTGGAACGTGAATTATGACAGCGATTGGTCGGCGGACCCGCATACGACTGCGTCAACCGGCGCGTTGCCGCGGGAGTATATTGTGATTGATTTGGGAATCAATCAACAGCTTGGAACGGTTCCATTAGCCGGATCGTCTGTTTTTGATCGTTTTGCCTGGGCTTCCGGTGGTTGGGGCGCGAGCCCGCTTGATTGGACGTCGGTGAATCCGGGCGCTGAATATCTGGGAAGTCAAGCCTTAAGATGGCGTCCACTGGCACCGGAGGTGATGACTGATTTTGTTGATATACAACTGGCGATTGGTGCCTCCGCCCCCCCGAGGGTGCCTGTTACTATGTTTTTCGAGGGATGGATAGCTTTGGGAATCTTTGGCGAGTGGTCGGGAATATTGACGATTGAGAATCATCCTTTATTGATGGACTTTGCTGCGACCGAATTCCCATACGGATTCCCCGAATTTCACGTAACAGTACGTCGTTCAATCACCCTCGAAGCGCCCGCCGCGCCGACGTTTAGCGGACTTGACAGAACGACTTATACGCTTACGTTAAACGAAATTCCGGCGAATCCGTCGCCGCATTCGATAGTGGTTTACGCGATATATTCGATAAACGGCGAAGTTGTAGGCGATTTTGACCGTTTAGACCCGACAACGTGGGATGAATTAGCTTGGCAAACGTCGAGAGATTTTGTGATGAACCCTGAAAATACGTATAGATTTATCGCGCGTCGAACTTACGCAAGCGGGCAAGACCCGGACGATTTCGTCGGCGTTGGAAACGCGCGATTCCCGGTCGGATTGCCGAGTGAGAACTTCGAATGGCCGCCGAGTAGGGTGTATTTGGTGTTTGATGTGCCTTTTGGGATGTCCGGTTGGCCTGTGTCGCCCTTGCCAAGACCCTTTGAGGGCTACTTGCTATGGGGTATCCCAGGCGTAACGGGCGGGAGTTGGAATTCGGGTTGGGGTGCTAATGTCTTTCCATCGACCAACGGACCTGGCCAACTGCAGTTTTGGACGACCGCTGTAGACGGCGCATTTGTGCCGCATGGGGGTACAGTAACATGGATGGGAGCTGGGAATGAGGATGATCCTTTCCTTGCGGTGGGTGAATGGGTTGATTTTGCTCCTCATACTGACCCGGTGAGATGGCCATTCGGTATTCCCGAATTCCATGTTACAGTTCGCCGCCTACCAACACCGCCTACAACCGGGGCGAGATTGGTTGAGCGTACGACGAATTCGATAACTTTGGGCGTGGATCCTGCAATCGACACCGATTTGTGGATACCATATTTTAGAATATATGAAGGAAACGGCGATTGGAGCGATTGGCAGCGTTCTGCGACGTTTAGCGGCTTAACTGCGGGCGAGATGTATACGTTTGAAGTGAGATATTACCCTGCGGGCGGCGAAGTTCAAAACGGCGCGCAAATTACGGCTCCGATTTCTGCTGATTTCCGCGCGGTTCCGCTTGCTCCGTCAGGGGTTTCGGCGGCGACGAATGTAGCGCATACGAGCATTACTTTCCCGGCGGAAGGGTACGGAAATACGCCGGAAACGGCTCCGTCGCAGTTCGTTTGGGAATATCAATATCGAGTGGTTGCGAGCGGTCAGGGCGCGGAAGATGATTGGGTTGCTATGACTGCGCGCGAAATTACAAGTTTGACAGCGGGGCAGACGGTTGAGGTTCGCCGAAGATTGGCGAGAGATGCCGCAAATCCCGCGTGGAATGTGAATTACGACTCTGCGTGGTCGGCAGGACCGCACAGAAGCGTTTCGACACTTTCAAATCATACTGTGACGTTTAATTTGAACGGCGGCGCGGTTGGGTTGGACGATGGTCCGATTATTGAGTCAATCCCACACGGGCAGCAGATTGGAAGCGCGAATGTTCCGACCCCTACGCATACTTTGTATTGGTTGGAAGGTTGGCAAGAGGACGGCGCGGGCCCTGTTTTGGACGCTGATCAGGTTGCGGATTTGACTGTGACTGAGGCGAGAAACTTTACGGCGGTTTGGCGCGGTTACACGGTTACGTTCGCGAGCGGAATGTTCGGAACCGGCGCAGATGTAGTGTGGAACAACGTGCCGAGAGGCACAGTAATCGGAGTAACGGCGGACTTTGACGTAATCCCGACAATCGCTCCGGTAGACGCGGCGGATTGGACATTCTCGAGATGGGTTGCAACTAACCCCATGAATCATAACGTAACGGCGAATGTAACGTTTACGGCTCGTTGGGCGCCCATCATTACGATTGAGGTTGACGAAGACGGCGAAGTGACGGTCACGGCGCCGCCGGAAGTTGATTACACAATCGGAACCGATGCGGACGGGAATCCGACAGTAACATTCCCCGAAAATCCTGATTACGACTTGGATATTGACGAAGACGACGTTGATTTGCCTAACGACGACTGGGATCTTGACATCAATTATGATGACGGCCACACCGTTGTAACCATTTTCCCCCCAACCGGATCGATAACGTATATATTGAACGGCGGAAATGACGAAACAGGCCCCGCGCAAGAAATGCGTGCGCCGGGAATGCGGAACTTGGCAATTTCGCCGATTCCGACACATTTGCAACAAAATTCAACTGACGTGGTATTTATTGGTTGGAGTAATACTCGATATACAACGATATTTGCGGCCGATAGTGCAATGCCGACAATAATTACCGAAATTGCTGTTACTGCAAATCAAAACGTAAATGTATATGCGGTTTGGGGCTTAAGAACAGGAGGCAGCGGAGATGAGCCGGCAGATATTATGCGCCGCGGTCAAATATATTACGACCTAAATGGTGGAGATGCCGAAACCGGTCCAAGTCCGAACCCCGGATATGTATTGGCAGGCTCAAACAGACCGCTTGCTATGACTGATTTGAGAGGACCAACGCCAACACATCCGCAAGAACTGCAAAACGGCGTACTTACTGATGTGGTGTTCGGCGGCTGGAGCCTTGAACATATTGATGAAATTTTATCATTAACCAGCCAAAGGCAAGTAACGCTTATAACAACGGTAGATGTAATCGCAGGTGAAATAACGACAGTATATGCGGTTTGGAGCTTCAGAACAGCGCCTGTAACTCAACCGACGTATCACACCGTGTTGTTTGACATGTATGTCGGAACGGCAACAGAACGAGTTCGTGAAGGAAACACGCCGAATAATGTGCCGCTGGTAATCGACATTCCGACACAGGCAAGAGAAGGTTATACATTCTTGCATTGGAGTTTGACGGCAAATGGAACAATGGCGGTTGATCCAAGAACGGCGGTAATCGAAAGACCTACAACGTTTTTCGCGGTTTGGCGGCACGATGGCGATATTGGTTCTGACTACGTAACTGTAGCGTTTATGAGAAACGACCGCACGGTTACAATTCACCAATCTGCCGTAATTTCGGCAGGTGGCACGGTTCCGGCAGCAGTAGTGCCGACAAGAGCCGAGTATCAATTCTTGTATTGGAGCTTAGAGATTGCAGGAAACAAGTTTGACATGACTACTGCAATACATGAAGATGTTACGCTATATGCAGTTTGGGAAAGAATCACGCCGATGGTAGACGCTTGGAAAGTAACGTATAACCTGGCATTCTCTGAAATAATAGAGAATGTTGCAAATGGCGGAAATCCTGCAAATGTACCGGCTGTAACAAGACCGGGATACCGGTTCGTTCGTTGGAATGACGAAAATGGAAATGCTGTAACCCCTGCAAACGTGAGAATCACTGCAAACAGAACGTTTACAGCAGTATGGCGTTCAACAGAGGTTGAAACATTCACCGTAACATTCTTGCCGGGAGCGCAGGGAACGCTGAGCGGCATAACAACATTTACGGTTGAATCCGGAACACTAAGACGTCAAAATGTGAACATTCCGGGCGTGACCACACATTCTGGTTGGAATCACATTGGCTGGACAATTCAAAACGGCGGAAATACTGTGTTGACAGTAGCGCAAGTATTGGACAGACAGATAACAAATGATATAACGTTTGTTGCGGCGTATCAACACCAAGGCAACGGTGGTGGTGGAATAGGTGTGACCGGTGGTGGTGGTGGAACCGGCGGAGGAGGCAGCGGATTTGTATCGCCACCACCGACTCCGCCGCCGCATCCAACAATTGATACGCACTTGCTATATGTTATAGGTGATTTGTACGGCAACTTCAATCCTGACCAAAATATCACGCGTAGTGAAATCGCGGCGATGGGAGCGAGAATTCACTTCACGCAAATAGGAGAGAACGCTCCTGACTTCCCTGATATTTGGGGTTATGAGTGGTTCGCTAACTATCTTGGATTTACGCAACAACGCGGAATGTTGCAAGGTCATTCTGACGGCAATTTTGCACCATCTGACAATATGACAAGAGCCGAGTTTGTGGCGATGATTGCAAGGTTTGCAGGATTGACGCCGTATGGAGCGGCAGACGCGTTCTCCGATGTTTACGGTCATTGGGCGACCGGCTATATCAACATATTGACAATTACAAGACCGGGAACCATTGTGGGCTATCAAGACGGAACATTCCGACCTGACTCTTCGATTACAAGAGCGGAAGCGGTAACAATTATTAACCGCGTGCTGGGCAGATCAGTAGACACATCAAGACTTACGAATGTTCAACATAGAAGTTTTGCAGATGCGGCCGGACATTGGGCGTATTACAACGTTATCGCGGCAAGCAACACGCACACAACAATGCCAAACGGCGTTTGGACAACGGCCACACAAGATATTTGGTGGTGATCATGGATGACTAATATATTTTTAAGAAACAACTACGCAAAAAATAAAATTTATATATGCAATATGCAAAAAATAAAATTTACAAGGAGAGTTATACATGAAATTGAAAGAAAAAACAAAAAGCTTTATAGCCGGATTTTTAGTATGCGCTGTGTTATTAACCGGAATTTTCGCTTTCGCGGCGCCGGGCATAATGCGTGAGGTGTTTTACGGAATCAACGTTGTTGTAAACGGCAGAGTTGTTGATTTTGACGCGGATTCACGGCCTTTTATCACCGAAGGAAGAACGTTTTTGCCGGTTCGCGCAATATCCGAGGCGTTGGGATACCCTGTAAATTGGGACGGAGATACGCAAACTGTATTTATTGGTATAACGCCGGGCGAAACAAATCTTATGCGCGATATTCCGCGCACTAATGTGAGAAATATGGTAACGGGAGCAAATACACGCGCAATATTAAATGGTCATGAATATTTCGACGCTATAAGATTTAGTAGTGGCGTAGGTCCTGTTGACGCAGAGCAAACACACGCTTTGAACGGGCAATTTATAGAATTAACCGGTCTTTTGGGCATTATTGACGGGGAATCAATAACTGACAATGTTACATTTATCTTCATTGCGGATGGCAATCGCCGTTTGGCTGAGTTTGAGGTTGTTCCTGCCTCTTTGCCGAGCTCAATTTCTGTTGATGTAACAGGAGTTCAAGAATTAACGATTGAAATTCACGGCGCGAATGCAAACCGTCGAAGTGTGGCGTTGGTTAATACTACGTTAAACTAGTTTAACCATTGACTTGAATTTATCCAAACTTCAATGCGCCGTCACAGTTTATATTTGACACATTGTGTTGTCGCATACTTTTTCTTTGATTAAATTGCGGGGGAATATGGCTATGACAAATAATACAATAGGCGAAAAAATTAAACTTACGCGTGATTATTTAAAATTATCACATTCTAAGTTCGCAACTCTGATTGGTATTAAAGGAAAAAACACAGTAAGTCTTTGGGAAAACGGCAAGAAAATTCCACCAAAGTCTCGATTAAGGAAAATTTCAGAAGTGTCTAATCTGCCGCTTGATTGGTTTTTGAAAGATACCGAAATCAAACTGTTTAACCCTGCTTTCAACGATGATTTTATCATTCATGACGAAGATGCTGAAGCAGAAAACTTAAAAGAAGAAAACACCATCGGCAAAAGGATAAAAAATCTACGCAAGCGTAAAAAACTATTACAATCTCAGCTCGCGTCAAAACTTGATTTGAAATCAGTTGGAACAGTAGGGCGCTGGGAATGCGGAAAACGTACGCCAACCGATGCTAATTTAGAGAAAATGGCAAAGCTATTTAATGTGTCAGCGCTTTGGCTAAAAAATGGAATCGGTTCGGAAAAAGATAAAGATACTGCTTTAAATACAGCGAAAGTCGAGACTGTCTTGACTGAAAAAAGCAAAATTATAATAAAAAAAGATATAAAGGAAATGAAACCGGAAAAGCATTCTGTAATAGTTTTAACAGAAGATTTAACTTCTGAAGAAAAGTATCTTTTAACACTTTTCAAAATGTTATCCCCGGTTCAGCGGGGAAGACTGCTCGGTTACGGCGACGGTTTGCATAGAGAGCAATTATTTGAATAAAAAATGCCCCGACATATTTTGTCGGGGCATTTTTTTGATTAAAGTATATCACAAAATTCCAACTGCTAAAGATTACTAGGGCGCTAAGTTTATCACCCTGCTCGTCTGCAAGAAATTGTTAAGTAGCAGCGATTGATCTAAAACGTTAATCTCGCCGTCATCATTCAAATCTTGTTCTAAAGCTTGAATGTGGGTTTGGAACATCGAGTTTACCAACAACGACCAGTCAAGCGTGTTGATTTCATTGTCATTTATCGCGTCCATATTACCCGCGAACAAGAATTGTGTGCCCGGTATAACAATATTCGCTTCCGCAACGACGATATTGGTTATAGTAACGCTTGTGTGATTCATTTTGTGCATCACTATGCTGTACGTTCCCGGAGGCACGTCGGTAAACACAAACCCTCCGTTGTTTCTGTTTATATAAGAATTTACAGTCGCCACAACATTGTCGTCGGAATCGTACAATCTTACAATTGCCGGTCTGACATCAAGCGGATTCCAACCGTCGTAAAACACAGTGCCCGAAATCGTTCTGGAAGCCAAGGTTCGCACAAGCAAAACATCACTTGCAATGGGTCCATGCGTATCGTAAAGTGTCGCAAGTGGCAAAAATCCGATTTGGAAACTGTAATAACTACCGCTTCGCAAGTCTGCTATCGGCGTGCCCGGCGTCCATTCTGCCCAGTTCGTCCATTGCACATTTACATGCGGAGCCTCGGGATGTGGCAACGGAGTTGTCGGGTTTAACATAGGCCGATATCGAACAAATATACGTTGTTGCCAATCTGTATGAGGCAAATCAACGCCGCCTAAGGTGACGCTATTGTGTGTTATGTTTGCCGCAGTTGGCGCTGGCTGATGGAACCACCAAAACGAACCCATGCGAACATATCTAGAGGTTCCGGACTCTATAAACCGCGTAGATCCGGGCCCATCAGAAATTGGCGGACCTACAGGGCTACGAAAATTAATATTATAAAAACCTTGGCTCATGGATGTAGTTTCTCTTGCCCAACCGGGGCGAAAAGGACCGCCGCCGAGCAACTCCGGAGGATTTACCGATGATATCCCGCCTAGACGTCCATGGCTGTTTGGCTCCAACCACTCAAGATACATTCCATAAGCTGATCCGTGCCCGGCAAAGTGCTCCGCCGAAAGGTTAAGGAATGTCCAATTACCCGCGAATGGGTCTAAGTTGGATGAGGGCGACCATGGCGCCATTATACCATACCGCAATACCGCGCCTTCAACCGGAGCGGTTCGCACAGTCACAGTTTTACTCGTAACCGGTCCGTGCGTCGCATAATTCTCAAATTCCGGCAAAAATCCGACTTGGAATTGAAACCAACGGTCAACCGGTAAGCCGTCAATTGTTATCTCGCCGTTCACAACATTCGCTTCAGACCAAGTTCCCCACCCCATGACCCCGGAGCCATCCAAAGTCATACTTCCGCGGCGAACAAACACGCGTTGCTGCCAAGCTTCATGCGGCATATCCACGCTTAATGTTACACTATTATGCGTTACATCTTTTACTGTCGGCGCTTCAGGCTCAAACCACCAAAACGCGCCTGTTCGGACGTATATATTAATTCCTGCATATGTCGAAGGCGTAGACCCCGGCTCTGTTGGCGACAAAGCGGGTGGCACCCACGTTGCATTGACTAAAGTCGGGACACTCAAAGATGGACGCCACGCACTTGTCCACCCATTATGAATCGGGTAGCCTACATCCTGGTTGCGAGGGCGTTCAGGCATTGCCGCCGGATTAGCTAACGTAGCATTAGATTGATTCCAATGCCTCCAATCCGATTCCCACCGCATGTAAAACGGTTGTCCCATCGCGCCACCGGGGAGGTGGGATCCTGTCAATGTCCAACCGCCGTCAAACGGATTTGCCCTTGTAACAGTCCACGGTGAAATAACGCCCCATCTTAGTTCCGCGCCCGGGAACAGAGGTTCAAACCGAGGCTCGCGTCTGATGATAAATCTGTACGCAGGAAGCACATATCCGCCCAAGCTCCAAACAGGTCCGTGAAAACCATGGAAATCTAATTCGAAAGAATCAAAGTAAACGATATATTCGTGATCGTTATCCGTGAAATCACTCCACGAAAGCTCGCTCAACCTTACAAGTATGCCCATTGGCCTTTGTGACATAGGCATCATAACCGCGTGTTGGCTCGCGTTTCCTCGGTTCCATTCAGGCAAATCAGGATAATCACTATGATTTTGCATAAACCATTGATCTCTGTCGGGATTGTAATCTCCGCGCAGCACATAGTTAAACGCGCCGTCCGTCGCGAAAGTCCAATCGTAAGGAATATAAATTACATGTTCAATCGTTTGGGGCTCGGGCACACGCCGAACGGTAACACGGAATTCGGGCAACCCATACGGGAATTCGTTCGCCGAAATCAGCGGCTGTGCCGGAATTCTGAAATCATACGAAAAATATCCTGTTGTCGGAAACCCTTGTGCCCCAATGTCCCCGAAAACATCTCTCACATCAGGAGATTCAGTACCGGCGGTGTTGTGCCATACAATATCTGTCGGTGAACAGTAGTTTGTGCCGAGGGTAAAGCCGTTACAATCATTCGCATGATTTTCTTCGTGTCTGCAATCTATGCAAACTCTTCCGCTCCAAAGCGGCCAATAGCCGGGGAACACACCATTAAACGTCCAAACGTCCAGCATGAAATACGAAGGCTGTCCCATAGGCACGTCAATCACTATATACACCGGATCAGGTGCACGATAAAATACAATAATAAGTTCCGGCGCGTTTGCGTACCAATTTGCCGCGCCTACCACGTCTGTCGTAACATTTACATAGTAAGTAAAAGGACTAGTCGGTACGTTTATAGCTTCCGCGGTAAGGTTAATAAGCGAGCCTGCCATCATTAACGTTGCGTCTTCGCCCCAAGGAGTTTCAAACTGCCAAGAACCAAACGCCACACCCCCAAATGCCGGATGCAAACCGCTGCCTTGCCATTGCAGCAAGGGCGCAGGCGCCGCTCCCATATTTATGCGCCAATAAAATCGTTCAGACGAGCCGCCTAACGTTTGAAATGCCTCGATCGGAGACCATTCCTCAACAATCGCGTTGCCACCTATTTCTTCAGCAACGCCAAAAAACATTTCGTCGAGCGCTTCGTATGTATCAGCACTTGTCGTAATCGGCACAACCAAAATTAGCATTGAGAAAACCACCATCAATGCTAAAATTTTATTAAATCGCTTTCTTCCTAATCCCGTCATTTTTTTGCCTCCTAATAAAGTTCATTTTTCTTTTCGTCTTCTGCTTTCATATACTTTAGTAATGCATTTCTTAAAAAAGTGTAGATTATTTTAAAAAAAATCTAAAAAAATTTCGACAATGTGTTAAAATTATGTTTTTTATTCGTGCGCTTCAAATCAGTAATATCAGGGTGTGAAACATACACATCAATAATATGTATTAAATAAAAGAGCCGCATTGCGGCTCTTTTCCCATAATTCTATACCAAAATTGGCTGTATTTGTTTAAATTCCAATGCTTCCTCCATCGCGGGAACAATCATATCCGGCTTGAAAATCAACGAATTGCATTTATTTTCCGGGTCATCCTGCCCGAACGGAACGAAAAATATGTTTTTCCTCGCAAGAAGCACTCCGATATTCTTCGCGTTTCCGCCAAGTCCGTCATTTGTTGATATTCCGAGCAGCAACGGCTTGTTGTTGCGCAAATGCGCTTTCGCCGCCATGGTTACGCAGCCGTCGGCAATCGCCGTGCTTAATTTCGCAATGGTATTGCCTGTACACGGCGCGATTACTAATATATCTAAAAGCCCTTTCGGTCCGATTGGTTCCGCATCTTTAATTGTTGCAATAACCTTGTTTCCTGTAAGTTCTTCCAATTTTCCCGCAACATCGTAACCGTTTCCGAATCGCGTATCCGTCGCAAGACTTACTTCCGACATAATAGGCACAACTTTTGCGCCCGCTTGCATTACCTTTTCAATCTCTGCGAAAATTTTATCGTATGTACAAAAAGAACCGGTTAAAGCAAAGCCCACCGTTTTACCTTTCAATTTATCCTCCCTCCAAACTATCGATAATACTTAAAATTGTATCACTAATAATCTTCCCCGCCGTCGCCGGCGCGACCCGCCCGGGCAGCGACAGCTCCCAATTCACCTTTATTCCGAGTTGTCGCGCCGTGTCAAACGCCACCCCGCCCGGCTTGCTTGCAAGGTCAATAACCAACACATCCTTTTTCAGCTTCGACAACAAATTAAAATCCAACACCTGATGCGGCACGGTGTTAAATATAACATCATACTTCACGATTTCCCCATCCAATTTTCCTATATGCAGCGGAGTGTATCCATACGCGTTGATCCATGACATGTCAGACGGCTTCCGCGCCGCAACTGACACATTCGCCCCGATTCCATGCAGCATTTTTGCCAAAACTTTGCCGATTCTGCCGAATCCCAGGCAGAGGCAATTGCTGCCGTGCAACGTAAACGGCGTTTCCTTCATGGCAACCGCAATCGCGCCTTCCGCCGTTGGAATGGAATTCCGCACGGCTAACTCTTCCCTGTCAAAATAGTCAACGCACCTTATCTCATGCGCATCGCACAGCTTCTTAATCCGTTCGTCAACCTTGCCGACAAAAAGTTGCTTTCCTTTTTGTACGGTCGCAATCATACTTTCGGGCGTTAGCTCCTCATCGCAAAACGGAGCGTTAATGTTCGTTCCGTTGGTCGTATAAGGAAGCGGCAAAATCACAATTTCCGCCACCTCAATCGCCGCGGAAACACAGCAACACCGATTGACGGCAGGATGAAAATAATCCTCGCCGCATTTTTCGAATCCATATACGCTGATTTTATGTCCCGCCGCGGCGAGGGAATTGATTACCTGAATTTGCCGCAAGTCCCCGCCGATTGCCGCGAAATTTATTATCTTATTGATGATAAATCACCTCATTTACATGTTCGTATTATCATCATATGAAAAAAGGGGGATTTTGCGCCTTTTTAATGCCATAATGCTGAAAAACATTGACTTTTTAGGCTTTATAGTGTATAATGCAGGCATAAAATTAAAATATAAAAATATAGGGAGAAATAAAAATGAAAAAAATTTTAGCGGTTGTATTAAGTTTGGCTATGACCCTCGCGCTTATTCCTGTAATCGGATTGGCGGTTCCTCCGGCGGAAATGCTTGAAACACGCGTGTTTTCACAAAATTTGGTGGGAATCGATTACGCGCCGCCTCGGTTGGATTACGGAATCCTCGGTTATTACGACACGCCGAGCAACTCTAATGCCGTGCTCGACGGCAGATGGACAGGAAGCGGCCTAAACGCTCAAAATCAGGCAAACCGTCACCGAATGTTCTTTATGACATTCGACTTGACGGAGATTATGGCTAACTTAGATGATATATCCGAAATCAGGATTAGCTTGCAAGCGACATTAACCAATACTGCCAGCCACTTTAATGCGTATATGTTTACACCGGAACTTGCGGCGTTGATTAATTTCGACGATATTCCGACTTACGGAGCGGCAAGAGATTTGGGGTTGATTGATTACCGCGATAATTTAATATGGACGCAGCAGGGGATTCAAAGCAATATCGCAATAACTTCACCCGATATTTTGCCGTATATTTTGGATTATCTTGACCAAAACCCCGGCGAAACTGTTATCGGATTTTCGTTTTTAGGCACTAGCCAAATATCTCCTTTCTATAACGCTGAGGCGTCGAACGCCGCACAAAGACCACAACTGATTGTAAGCACTTATATCACCGATCAGTTCGTAAATAACGCGCTCGCCGCCATAGATTTAGGCGATTTAAGCGCAGTAACGCGGGATTTGACATTGCCGTCGGAGATAAACGGCATTCCACTTCGATGGGAGTCGTCCAATCAAAATTTTCTAAGAAATTCCGGGCGAGTTGACCGTCCGGTCAAAGGCGAGGGAAACGTGACGGTACAACTAACCGCTTCTGCCGAACTTAACGGTCAACCTTTTACCCGCGTTTTCAATGTGACAATTTTGTATATATCGGCTCCCGGTCCTTATCGCCCATGGACGCTTAGAGATCCACAGCATATGTCGGACGAGGCGTTTTTCGGCGTTTGGGATTCGTCTTTAAACGGCGGAGCGGGCGGCTGGGTGCCGCAACCGTGGTTTAATCCTGTGCTTGCCGCAGGGACATGGATCAATATCATGCCTGTTTTGCGATACGATTTATTCCCCGACTTGAGATATGTCCTGGCGGCGGTGAAACTAGGCGATTACTATACGGCTCGTGAGGAATTGCTGATTTATTACAGAAATCGCAACCCCGAAACCGCGCCGCCCTATAATTTCCCTAACCGCCGAAACGATATGGCGGCAATTATGGCGTCTGAAAAGATAATGAGCTGGACACAAACCGATGCTCCTGTCGGCGTCGCGAACATCGGCTCGCAATGGGCTTGGCATACGATTGATTTGGATATGTCGCATATGCCGACGCATATACCGCAAATTCCGCGAACGTTGTTCCTACTTGATTCGGATATGGACGGTTCGGCGGTTGAAATCCGAAGCCGCGAGTTCGGCACAGGGCAATACGCCGCGGAATTGGTGCTTGTCGTTGACGGCGTTTCGCAAACTTTCCCGGTTCACGCCGACGTGGCGATAAAGGCGAGCGATATGGAGTGGAATCCGATTTTTGGATCATATGTCCCCGCTGATAATAATTCCATTACAAACTTCGGCTCTGACGAAATCATGCTTGTCCGCGAGACGGCGGGAATTCCTGTTATAAGAGACGGCATTGAAATCCCCATGCCGTTCGGAAGCAACACATCTCGCCCCTACTTCCACTTTAACACTTGGGAAGTTACAGGCAACGTTACGTCCGCGCAACTTCGCATTTTCGCGCGAACCGACAGCGGCGCAGATAAGCGAATTTTCGCTTTTTTGCCGGGCAATACACAAATTTACGGACCGGGCAGATTTATGGAGCATACCTTTACCTGGTCGCCTAATACTATGGTGAATCCGAGAATGACAGGCCACACGCCTATGGTTTTCAATATGAAAGAAACCGGATATGTGTGGGACTTACTAATGCAATCGCCGTGGCAATTGGAGTTTGAATGGCTGAATGTCAACGCTCGTTTGCTGCCAGTCGATTGGCTAATCGAAAAATATCACCGAACGGGCGACAATCTATACGCGTTCCGCGCGTTAGAGTTTGTAATGTCGCTTTATACGCAGCAACCGAGATGGAATTGGCCACGGGTATTAGAAAGCGGTTGGCGCGCCGAACAGTTATGTACGCTGATTTTAGGAACGCTACATAGCGATATGATGACGCCCGAAATATTGACGGCACTGTTGAAATATACATACTCGCATGTAGGACCGAACGGAATGCACTTCGATCTTTCGGGAAGTGCTTTTGGACACGTGCCTCCAATGCAACTTGTTCCCGCGCTTAGAGTTATGGGGCATTTCCCGGAAATACAAATGACGGGCGCTTGGGATATGACAAAGAGAAATTTGCTGAATACTCATAATAGAAACCTTAATCCCGACGGAAGCCATAGCACATCTGCAAGCTACACTTGGATATACCGTGATTTAAGAGAACTTGCCGTTGCTATCGACCTAATCAGATGGTATGCCGAACCCGACGAGCCGATATACCTTGAAATGTTGGCACATTTTCGAGGACTTGCGCGGTATATGTTTAATATGACCATGAATCCGGGCTTTACCGTTCCGTGGGGAAGCGCCGGCAACAGAAATGAATTTTTCAGATTAGCGTATGAACTGTCGAGAGACTTTCCGTTTGTCGATCCTGACGGATTTTTCGAATACGCGCACACGCAAGGCGTGCGGGGAATGCGACCATACTGGACGTCGGCGCTTTATCCCGACAAAGCAATCGCCTTTTTGCGAAGCGGCTGGGAACGCAACGATTTCAGCGCGATGATAAGCGCGACTCACGGCGGTTCGTTCAGTCACCCCGACGATTTGGCGCTTGACGTATTCGCGTTCGGGCGAGCGTTGCTGATTGAGGCAGGCGAAGGATCTCACAGTGGCATTTTCGGCACGGGAATATACAACCAAACATGGTCGCACAATACTATAACCATAAATAACGGAAATCAAATAAGACATGGCGGCGACGTTATGTTTAATCAGCCGCAAAAGCTACTTCTTGCGACAAACGGCATATTCGACTTTGTCGAAGCGGGTTCGAACAGAATTTGGCCAAGGCATAGGGATTGGGATGACAATTGGCAAGCCGGATTCGAGCAGCATCGTAAAGTTTTGTTTATCCACAATCGATTTTGGATTGTTTCGGATTATATTTTCCCCGACGACGACGAGCCGCACCTTTACAGGCAGGTTTGGCGCCCCGATCAGCGGAATAATTTAACCATTGATCCGCTAACCGGTACTATGAGAACATTTTTCGGGCCGGGAAGCGCGAATATTCAGGTTGTTCCCGCCGATCCGACCGAAATTACCGCAAGAGTTGACCGAAATTGGGGCGTCGGGCCTTACGGCGAAGAAATAACTGATTTTGTTTCGTATTTGCGCACCGATCATGTCGGCCCCGCGACGTTTGACACGCTCCTTTTCCCCGACCCCGCAGGGCAGCGAACGTTTGTGCAAGTTGAGCGGATTCCGCTCGGCGTTCCGTCGTATGTCGCGACTGCGCTTAGGATTGACATAGGCACGAATATCGGATTTTACTATTCGGCGAACGACTTCGACCCCGGATTCCCACCGCCGATTCCGAATGTGCCTCAACCTTGGGTATTACCGAACCGTATGCGTTGGACGCCGCCCGATTGGCGAGAGACCGAGTTGCCGACCCGAACCTTTGACCTATTTACAACCAACGCGCAAATGGCGTATATTGAAATTGACAGACACAATCATCCGACAATGATTGCGCTGACCAAAGCGTCATTTATCGAAAGCGGCGAAGAAATGCTGTTCGAATCGGACGAGCGAATCGCCGATTTGGGCATAGTTTGGGAACACAGAATTCTACACATTTCGACAGAATCCGACGAAATACCCGCAGGGATTCGAATACGCTCGGAACGCCGTATGGAACGCGTAAACCACAACGGCATGGCGGTTAGCTTTACGCAAGAAGATGATATAATCACTATTGGCGACTCGCATATCGACATACCATCGATTCAAGTGGTTGGCGACCTCGACTTCGGTCAAGTTCCGTTCGGAAGTCCGCAACCTGCCGCGAGAACGGTTACGGTCACGAACACAGGCAATGTTCCTGTTGAAGTATTTTTAAGTGGAAGAGGTAGTGGCAGCGGTCATGTTGGTTCGCCATTTATTCAATCGTCCTTTCAAGTTGAAAATCCGCTACCACCGGGTGGAGTTGCAACATTTACCGTTCGTCCGATTGTCGGTTTATCGGTTGGAGTTCATAGCGATATTTTTTCTATCTCTGCAATTGCACTAAATACCAATTTAGAATCCGCTTCACCACCCGCGTTTCCCGTAATTAAAAATATACCGATACGAATCGAAATTACCGAGCAAAGCCCACCGAACGGATTCCGACCACCACCACCCGTCGGACCGCCTAACAACCAACGACCGAACATCATCACGCCACCGTCAACGCCGCCAATTTCGGGCAACAACGACAACAATCCGTTCACCGACATTAACGGACATTGGGCGAGGAACGAAATCCTCGCAATGCACGCGCGCGGTGTTGTAAACGGCACGGGCGGCGGCTTGTTCCAACCCGACAACAATATCACTCGCGCCGAATTTGCCGCGATTCTGGTTCGCGCGCTCGGATTGCCGCAGAACTATAATGGAAATAGCGGCGAAATATTCAACGATGTCGCCGCAAGCGATTGGTTTGCCGACGTTGTGGCGGTTGCGTTTAACGCGGGACTTGTCGCGGGCTTTGATGACGGAAATTTCAGACCGAATAGCATAATCACTCGGCAAGAAATGGCGGTCATGCTTATGCGCGCTTGGGAAGTGTCGGGATTCGAAACCGTTAACTCCGCTGACTTAAGCATGTTTGCCGACGCTTCGGAGATTGCCGATTGGGCAGCGCCGGCGGTTGCAACCGCGGTCGGAGCGGGACTTATGACCGGCGTTGGATCTAACGAATTCTCGCCGCAAACCCACGCAACCCGCGCGCAAGCAACGGTTGTTATAAGCCGCTTGCTGGAATTGGGAAATTAAATGGATAAAATTAAAAACTGCGCTTAATGCCACAATTAATAAGGATGTAAACCAAAACTTATAATAGTTTTGGCTTACATCCTTTTCTTTTAGAGCTTTTGTTTTGTCCGATATTTCCTCAACCATCGACATGGTAGTGGCTGCGCCCAACGTTGCAGAATTTGTAGTCGACGGCGGCATAAGCGTATAGCGCAGGCGGAATCGCGTGTTTCCGCTTGGGACGCATTCCCCTATATTTCGACATGGTTCGACGAAAGTGGACAAGATAAAACAAAAACCCTCGCCGCTTTCGCGGCGAGGGTAATGATTTTTGCTATACAGAAAACCGCGCGCTAAGCGCGCGGTTCAAAAAAGGCTTATGCCGTTGAGTAAAAAAAATCTCCTATGATAAAATAGTGTTGGTCTGTCAACCGCTACTTTAATCAAAGGAGGAATCAAGAAGTGAAACTTGATACAAGTAATAGTTTATCACATACGAAATGGAATTGCAAGTACCACATAGTATTTGCACCAAAATATCGCAGACGAGTGATATATGGAAAAATTAAAGTGAACATAGAAAAAATACTGAGGAAATTATGTGAATGGAAAGGGGTAGAAATACTTTAAGCGGAAGCGTGCCCCGACCACATACATCTGTTGGTAACGATACCTCCCAAAATAAGTGTATCAAGCTTTATGGGATACCTAAAGGGGAAAAGCAGTTTAATGATATTCGATCAGCACGCAAATTTGAAGTATAAATATGGGAATCGTGAATTTTGGTGTCGAGGATATTATGTGGATACGGTAGGCAAGAATAAAAAGGCGATAGCAGAGTATATACGGAATCAGTTACACGAGGATTTAGCGTATGAGCAGATGAGCATGAAAGAGTTGGCAGACCCGTTTACGGGTGAGCCGGTGAAAGGAAGCAAGAAGTAAAAAGCCGCTTTAGCGGCTGCTTGGAAATGTATGCAGTTGGCAGGCTTTTCAGAGGACTTTCAGCCCTGCCAGTAATAAACCCTTATAGGGCAAGTGCAAACCGCCGGCTTAGCCGGCGGTTTTGATTGTCTATCACCACTTAAATTTCTCTTTTAATCCGGGTCATACAATCCTACAAACCCTTCCCAATACTTACGTTTCTCCGCAAGCTCTTTCTCATGAATCTTCATCAACTCTTCCGCTTTTTCAGGGAAACTTCTGAACAAGGTCGTATATCGGTTCTCGTTCATCATAAATTCACGCGGTGAAGCCGTCGGAGCCTTACTGTCAAGGCTAAACGGATTCTTGCCTTGCTCTTTCAAGCGAGGGTCAAATCTGAACATGTTCCAATATCCGCTCGCAACCGCGTTTTTACTTGTCGTTTGCGCGTCAATCAATCCGCCCTTAATTCCGTGCGCGATACACGGCGCGTAAGCGATAACAATCGACGGTCCCGGATAGCTTTCCGCCTCGGTAATCGCCTTGATGGTTTGGTTATAATCCGCGCCCATCGCGATTTTCGCGACATAAACATAGCCGTAACTAATCGCCATCGACGCCAAGTCTTTCTTGCCAATCGGCTTGCCGCCGTAAGTAAACTGCGCAACCGAACCCAATTGCGCCGCTTTCGACGACTGCCCGCCTGTGTTCGAGTAAACCTCGGTGTCAAATATCAAGATATTCACATCGTCGCCGCTTGCGATAACATGATCAAGCCCGCCAAATCCGATGTCGTATGCAAATCCGTCGCCGCCGAACACCCAAACCGACTTCTTAATCAACATTTCCGCGTTTTCAAGCACAAATCTCGCGCCAACGCAAGCTTCACAATCACAAACCTTACCGTTAGCAAGCCATTCAGCTTCCCATTCGGTTCCCGTCAAATCAACGTTCAAGCCTTCCTCGCAAGCAACAATCAAAGCGGCAGAAGCAACTTTAGAAGCGTCGCCGTCGTTCATGGCGTCAAGCCACGCTTGACCGGCTTTTTTAAGCGGCTCATCGCAATACTCAACCGCTATCATCGCGCGAATCTCATTCGCAAGTTTCTCTCTGCGCTGCTCGGTCGCAAGATACATTCCGTATCCGAACTCGGAAGTGTCCTCAAACAACGAGTTCGCCCACGCGGGACCTTGCCCTTTAAAGTTTGTGGTGTACGGCGTACTTGGTGCCGAACCGCCCCAAATTGACGAACAACCTGTCGAGTTCGCGATAAACATTCTATCGCCGTAAAGTTGCGTAACCAGCTTCGCGTAAGGCGTTTCGCCGCAACCCGTACACGCGCCCGAGAATTCAAGCAATGGCTTCTTAAACTGCGAACCTTTAACGGTCGTTTTCTTCCACGTCTCGAAAACATCTTCCTTCTCGTCGATCATCACGCCGTAGTCGAATACTTTTTGCTGTCCTTTCGCGAACATTTCCGCGATTGGCTTCATTTCCAACGCTTTATTCTTCGACGGACAAACGCGAACGCAGTCCACACAACCCATACAGTCGCTCGTCGAAATAATTAACGAATATTTGTAATCCTCGCAACCTTTCCCCGTCATTTGCAACGTTTGCATTTCCGCCGGAGCTTTTGCAACTTCGTCAGCCGTCAAAACCGCCGGACGGATTACAGAGTGCGGACAAACATACGCGCATTGGTTACATTGGATACAATTCTCAGGAATCCACTCGGGAACGTCAACCGCAACCGCGCGCTTCTCGTAAGCCGAACTTCCTTGGTCAAGCGTTCCGTCCTCACGGCCGTTAAACGCCGAAACGGGAAGGCTGTTCCCATGCTGCTTATTAACAGGAATCGCAATATCCTTAACAAACGCGGGCAAGTGAGAGTAGTCAGGTTTCGCTTCGTCCGCCGCGGTTTTCCACGAATCAGGAACTTTAAATTCTTTAACATCGCTTATGCCGCGGTCAATCGCGCTTTGGTTCATGGCTACAACATTCTCGCCCCTGTGCCCATAACTCTTAACAACCGCTTTTTTCATATGATCAACCGCTTCGTCAATCGGAATAATGTTTGTAAGCTTAAAGAACGCCGCTTGAAGTATCATATTGATACGGAATCCAAGACCAAGCTCTTTCGCCACGTTAATTCCGTCAACGGTGTAGAATTTGATGTCGTTATTAGCGATATATCGCTTCACGCTCGCCGGAATGTGCTTCTCCAAATCCGCCTCGTCCCAAATACAGTTCAGCAGGAATGTTCCGCCCGGCTTCAAGTCCTCAACCATATCATATTTATCCAAATATGACGGGTTGTGACACGCCACGAAGTCTGCTTTGTTGATAAGATAAGTCGATTTTATCGGCGCTTTCCCAAATCGCAAGTGAGAAACGGTAATCCCGCCCGATTTCTTAGAATCGTAAGAGAAATACGCTTGCGCGTACATGTCGGTGTTGTCCCCGATGATTTGAATCGAGTTTTTGTTCGCGCCAACCGTTCCGTCCGAGCCAAGTCCCCAGAATTTGCAAGAAGTCGTACCCACAGGAGTGGTGTCCGGGTCTTCGCCGATAGGCAACGACAAATGCGTCACGTCGTCGGTGATACCAACGGTAAAGTGGTCTTTCGGCTGCGCCGCTTTAAGGTTCTCGTACACTGAAATAATCTGCGCCGGAACCGTGTCTTTCGACCCCAATCCATAACGTCCGCCAACGATAATCGGCGCGTTCGCTTTACCGAAGTAAGCTTTGCAAACGTCCAAATAAAGCGGTTCGCTGATCGCGCCCGGCTCTTTTGTACGGTCAAGAACCGCGATTTTCTTCACGCTCGCGGGAATCGCTTTCAACATATGTTCAATCGAGAACGGTCTGAAAAGTCTAACTTTCAAAAGTCCGACTTTTTGCCCTTGACTGTTAAGATAATCAACCGTTTCCTCAATCGTGTCGCACGCGCTTCCCATTGCGATAACGATATTTTCAGCGTCAGGCGCGCCGTAGTAGTTGAACAATTGATAATTCGAACCAACACGCTTGTTCACTTCGTTCATGTAGCCTTCAACAACGCTCGGAAGTGCGTCGTAGAACTTGTTACACGCCTCTCTCGCTTGGAAGAAGATATCGGGGTTTTGCGCGCTGCCACGAAGAACCGGATGTTCCGGATTCAACGCGTTTTTACGGAACGCGCGAACCGCGTCCATATCAACCATTTCTTTAAGTTCTGCGTAATCCCAAGCGTCAATCTTGTCGATTTCGTGCGAAGTTCTGAATCCGTCGAAGAAGTGCAAAAACGGAACTCGTCCTTTAATCGCCGAAAGATGCGCAACCGCGCCAAGGTCCATAACCTCTTGTGGATTTGTCGCCGCTAAGAACGCGAAACCCGTTTGACGGCAAGCCATAACGTCTTGATGATCCCCAAAAATAGATAACGCGTGAGAAGCCACCGCCCTTGCGCTTACATGAATAACGCCCGGCAGAAGTTCTCCCGCGATCTTGTACATATTAGGTATCATAAGCAAAAGTCCTTGCGACGCCGTGTAAGTGGTGGTCAAAGCGCCCGCCGCAAGTGAACCGTGAACGGTTCCCGCCGCGCCTGCCTCCGATTGCATTTCAACAACCTTTACAGGTTGTCCGAAAATGTTTTTGCGCCCCTGCGCCGCCCAAATGTCGGTGTATTCCGCCATGTTTGACGATGGTGTAATCGGATAAATTCCCGCAACCTCGGTGAACGCGTACGATACATGCGCCGCGGCGGTGTTGCCATCCATCATCATTTTTTGCCTTGCCATTAATTTTTCCCCCTTTTTTGTGAACCTGTTGACATAATATCACAACATAGTCTACATAACATAGGCGTATTTAATCAACAAGTTTTTATGTTAACTTTGGGGCATGTTTATCAGCATGCCCCTTTATAATTATACAAAAAATTACCAATAATATAGCAATATTAATAGTAACATTAAACGTTTTTTTTTGCAAGCATTTTCGAAAACATTTTAAAAAAAGCGTTGACATTTCGTAAAGTGTGTGGTAATTTATTACTGGATATGTCTTTCAAGTGTTAACCATCATCTTTTTGGCGAGTTTTCTGCCCAATTTCGTTAAATTTTCTTGTAATACACAAAGTATTACTGCGAAAATTTGCCTTATTGGACAAAAGATTCACTCAAAAATCTTATGATTTCCACTTGAAAGACATATCCAATATATCTGCTAGGGGTGCCGAACGGCTGAGATTTAGGCGATTTTGCCTATGACCCTTGAACCTGATCCGGATAATGCCGGCGAAGGAAAGCGAATTGCCTTGTTTACAAGGCATAGTTGCACCTCCTTGCGGATAAAGTTGATTGTTGGCGCTTGCGCCAAGGTTAAAATACGAGGGAGGTTTTTTTATGCCAAAAATTGGAATGTCAAAGTTGAGGCGGCTTACTGAAAGCGCGATTCTTATTGCGATTGCAACAATTCTCTCGCTGATCAAACTGTATCAAGCCCCCGCCGGTGGGGAAGTTACGCTTGGCGCAATGATTCCGTTGCTTATTATTTCTTACAGGCACGGTATCAAATGGGGCGTACTCGCGGGGACTGTATACGGCTTAATACAAATGATAATATTGGGTTTCTTTGGTTTAGCGGGCAGTATTTTAGATTTCGCGATTGTGATTTTTCTTGATTACATACTTGCGTTCGCTGTGATTGGACTTGCGGATTGGTTCCGTAAACCGTTCAAAAATAAATATTTAGGATATATATTTTCGACGGGAATTGTGATGATTTTAAGATTTTTATTTCATTTTGTATCGGGAGCGATTATTTGGGCGGCGATTTGGGCTGACGGAACAAATCCATGGCTGTATTCGCTGGGATACAACACAATTATACTTATAGAGGCGGCTTTGTCAACCGTTATTATTGTGATTTTGGTGCGATATATAAAATTCGAGGAAATATAACCACAAAAAAATTGCGTAAATCATATGATTTACGCAATTTTATTAAGTCTTAGTGTAAGTTTGCTTTTCTTGCGAGCGGCTGTGTTTTTATGAAGAATTCCGCGGCTAACCGCTTGGTCTATCTTCTTAACCACGTTTTTGTATGCAACGTCTGCCGCGTCTTTACCCTCGTTCAATGAAACGTCAAATTTTTTAATGGTCGTTTTAAGCTGTGACTTAAACATTTGATTTTGAAGAGATTTGGTTTTAATAACCCGAACACGCTTTTTCGCCGATTTAATATTAGGCATCTTGTTTCACCTCCATAAAATTACTAATTCAAGCAGGCATACCTGCATAATTTCGTCAATCCAGAAAGGTAGTATAGCACATATCCAGAGGAAATGTCAATACTTTTTTCAAAAAATTTGAAATTCTCTTGATTTTTTTGCTAAGAAGTAGTAAAATGACTATCGAGGAGTGATTTTTTATGAAAGCTGTTATTACCGTAATGGGGAAAGATACGACAGGCATTATCGCGAAAGTCAGCAATGTTTTGTTCGAAGTGAACGTTAACATACTTGACATATCTCAAACCACTATGCAAGGATTGTTTACCATGATTATGATGGCGGACATTTCGAGTTGTAATGTGGACTTTAGCGTGCTGTCGGACAAGCTTGGATTAGTCGGTGAGGAAATCGGTATGCAGATTGTGATTCAGCATGAGGATATATTTAATAGTATGCATAAGATTTAGGGCTTTGCCCTATGACCTTTTTTGCCGCTGCGGCGGCAGGCGTTTCAGAGACCGTCTCTGAGGGCTTTGCGCGGGCGCGCGCGGCGCGGCAAGGACCAGTCCTTGCCAATCCAGCAAATTTTTGTGCGTCAAAAACTTGACTAAAACCGTCGCCCTCCCCGTCGCGACCCTTCCCGACAAAAAGCGTCGGGCGGGTGCCCCGCTGACGGAACCGCGGGCGAAAGTTACTACAATCAACGTGCCCTCATCAAAAAATATCTCGCGCTTTTAGGCGCGGGTCGGTCTCGAACGAAAGCAGCGTTTTATCTCGCTAATCTTTCCGCGAACGCGGCTCACTGACCCAGTTTTTCTGTCGCCGGCTTGGCATAAAGATCTTAGCAATTTATTGCTTAGAGATTTAGCCCTCCGAAGCGTTTTATGCGAGGAGTTTCATCTGTTGTCGCCGGTTTGGGAGTGGCTTCCGAATCCGTATTTTGGATTCGGCTAATGCCACCCCTGTGAAAACTGCCCAAGAGGGCAAGGCGTTTTGTGCCGCCGCTCGATTGGTTGCAGTTGACCGCTGCGTT
>WRAG01000030.1 GCA_009780345.1 Oscillospiraceae bacterium | reverse complement strand
GGACGTGGCATTAGCAAAATTATACTGAGGTTCCAAATCTTCGATTTGGCTAAACCGAAGGATACCTTTAGTGTGAAATTTTGATGCCACAGCCAAGCTTTTGAAAACCACAAAAGCTTCATGAAAGTTGTTAGCCAAATCAAAGATTTGGACAACTCTCGAAAAATCTTACGCCCCTGCACTTTGGACGCAAAATGTGCGTCAAAACGGCGTAATGTAATTGCTACGCGCAAGCGCGAGCCGCCGTTACCGGCTATAGATTGCGATAAAACACGCAATCTAAGTCTCAAATTCTGGATTGTTAAGGACTGGTCCTTGTCGCGTTGCGCGCGCCCGCGCAAAAGCCTGCCGCCGTAGCGGCAAAAAAGGTTTTAGGGGGTTCCCCTATATAAAGGAGATAAAAACCATGACCCCAATGATGCAGCAATACACGGAAGTCAAAGAACAAAACAAAGACAGCATACTGCTCTACCGTCTCGGCGACTTCTACGAGATGTTTTTCGATGATGCGCTCGTTGCCTCAAAGGTGCTTGACATCGCCCTAACGGCACGAACTTGCGGCAACGACGAAAACGGCGAGCCGAAAAAAGCGCCCATGTGCGGATTTCCGTTCCACAGCGCGGACGGCTACATCAACAAGCTTATCGACGCAGGGCACAGCGTCGCAATCTGCGAACAAATGGAACCCGCCGCCGACGTGAAGGGCATCGTAAAACGTGACGTCGTACGCGTAATCACCCGCGGAACCACAATGGACAACCTCGCCCTTGACGATAAGCTGAACAACTATCTTTGCAGCATACATATCTCCAAAGACGGCGCGGGCGCGGCATATGTTGACATTACCACCGGCGAGCTGTTCGCCCACTTTCATGAGGGCGACGATTTGGATATAAAAATCCTCAATACGATGGTGAAATACAGTCCTGTCGAAATAATCGCCTCGCAACGCGCGTACGACAACGAACTTCTTATGCGCGAGGCGGCAACCCGCTTCTCGGCAAGTATCCGCAATTTCTACAACTGGGCATACAAAGAGGAAGACGCCGAAGCGGCGATAAATAAGCAGTTCGACCAAACGTCAACCGAGCTTGGGCTTGCAACCCCAACAACCTGCGCGCTCGGCGCACTTTTGGAATACCTAAAGCACACGCAAAAGTCCGAACTGGCAAATCTGCGCAAAGTCGAAGTCAAATCCGAGAAAGACAGCGTAGAACTGGACGTCTACACCGTTCGAAACCTTGAAATATTCGAAACCTACCGCGACCGAAAAGGGCAAGGAAGCCTGATTTCGGTTCTCGATCGAACCAAAACCCCGATGGGTGGACGTTTACTCCGCAAATGGATACTAAATCCGCTTAACAATCCGGCAAACATCTCAAACCGCCAAAACGCCGTCGAAGAACTGCTAAAAAACAAAATGATTCGTACCGAGCTTTCTGACAAGCTGTCCAAAGTGAAAGACATCAAACGTGCGCTTGGAAAAATAATGTACCAAAACGCAATGTGCCGCGATTTAATATCGCTGCTCGGCTCGTTCTCGCAAATCCCGCAAATGATGTTTGAACTTCAAAAGTGCGAAAGCAATACCCTGCAACGAATGTTCAAATCCATCGACCCCCTCGCCGACCTAACCGAACTAATCGAAAAAGCGATAAACCCGCAACCACCCAACACGATTCGTGAGGGAAACATCATCAACGACGGCTACAACGCCGAACTTGACGAAAAACGCCGCGTAAAACGCGAGGGCGTGCAGTGGATTAACAATATCGCCAAAGAAGAGCAGGAAAAAACAGGACTGAAAAACCTCAAAGTCGGCTATAATCGCGTTTTCGGCTATTATCTCGAAGTCAGCCGCGCCGCGGCAGACAGCGTCCCCGACTACTTTATCCGCAAGCAAACGCTGGCGAACTGCGAACGCTATATCATTCCGCGAATCAAAGAGATTGAGGAAATGATTCTCGAGGCGGACACAACAATGGTTGAAAAGGAATACGAGCTGTTTTGCGAAGTGCGCGACCAAATCGCGAAAAACTTCGCGAGAATCGAGCAAACCGCCGAAGTTATTGCGAACTTAGACGTTTTATGCTCGCTTGCAACGGTGGCAGAGCGGCAAGGTTACATCCGACCCACCGTAAATCTGTCCGACAAAATTGAAATCAAAAACGGCAGACACCCTGTGGTGGAAGCGGTTCTAAAGGACGGCGCATTTATCCCGAACGATACAAACATGGACTGCGCCCGCAACCAAATCGCGATCATCACCGGCCCGAACATGGCAGGGAAATCCACATACATGCGACAGGTCGCGCTTATCGTCCTACTTGCGCAAATGGGAAGTTTCGTCCCCGCCGACAGCGCGGAAATCGGAATTGTTGACAAAATTTTCACCCGAATCGGCGCTTCCGACAACCTCGCCGCCGGCGACAGTACATTTATGGTTGAGATGAAAGAAGTCGCCTACATCTTAGCGTCCGCAACTCCCAAAAGCCTGATAATCCTCGACGAAATCGGGCGCGGAACAAGCACATACGACGGACTTGGCATCGCCTGGGCAGTCATCGAACACATCGCCGACCGCGCTAAAATCGGCGCGAAAACCCTGTTCGCAACCCACTATCACGAGCTTACCGAACTGGAAGAACGTATGGAGAATGTGAAAAATTACTGTATCGCGGTGTCGAAAAAGGGTGACGATATAACGTTTTTACGCAAAATCATCCCCGGCGGCGCAGACGATAGCTTCGGCGTCGCGGTCGCCCAACTTGCGGGCGTCGAAAAAACCGTAATCAAACGCGCGAAAGAGATTGTAAAAGCGTTGGAAAGCACCGACATCTCCCGCCCCGACAGCGTTAAGATAAAGTCCAACGTTAAAGCCGAAAAAGAACCGGACACCGAGCAATTCGGCTTCGTAAACGATAAAAGTTTCGAAGTTATCCAAAAAATTAAGGAACTTGACCTAGACGATTTAACCCCGAAAGACGCGCTGTTAAAGCTGTTCGAGCTATCCGGCATGGCGAAGAATATGTGATTTTTCGCCAATCAGGCGAGGGAATTTGTTGCAGGTTGCTTTCGAGCGAGCGTGGCGGTATATCTCGCTAATCTTTCCCGACTCCCGTTGGTCGCTGGATAATTCGACTACAGCTTGTAAAACACACAAGCTAAGTCTCATTTACCGCGAATGCGGCTCGCTTCTTAACAATCCCCCGCCCTTGCGGGCACCCCCTTTGCCTAAGGGGGCTTAGGCTCCTTTGGCAAAGGAGCTGTCACGAAGTGACTGAGGATTGTTTTAAGCAAACACCCGTCACGTAGACCACCCCGCCCTGTCAAGCACCCCTCCCCAGAGGAGAACGAACCCCGCCGCCGCAGCGGCAAAAAAGGAGGCACGCAAAATGTACGAACGAATGTTAAACAAACAAGAAACGCCGACGTTTGATGACCTAATTCGTCATAGCGGCGATAGCGGCAAGCTTTGGACGGCGCTGGACGAACATTTGAAATCCGACTGCGGGTTGGAAACGCAAATCCGATTCCCATACGGAAAAGAATACGGTTGGGCGGTAAAATACAGCAAAAAATCCAAACACATCTGTGACATCTTCGCCGAAAACGGCGCGTTTACTGCGCTTTTCCAAGTTTCCAACGCCGCGGTCGAACTGATTTGCGACGAACTGGGCGAATACGCCAAAAACATTTGGGATAATAAATATCCCTGCAACACCGGCGGCTGGATTGAGTTCCGCGTCCTAAACGACGAGCATTTGCAAGACCTAAAAAAGATAATACACGCCAAAATCGGACTTAAATAGGAGGCCCCCATGACTGATATCAAAATATTGCCGACCTCTCTCGCCAACAAAATCGCGGCGGGCGAGGTGGTCGAACGCCCCGTGTCGGTAGTCAAAGAGCTTGTCGAAAACGCGCTCGACGCCGGCGCGGCAAAGATTATCGTCGAGATAAAAAAAGGCGGAATCGAGCAAATCAGCGTGTCGGACAACGGCTCCGGAATCCCGCGCGCCAACGCATTGACGGCGTTTTTGCGCCACGCGACAAGCAAGTTAGCCGACGAAGATGACTTATATAAAATCGCAACCATGGGCTTCCGCGGCGAAGCGCTGTCCAGCATTTGCGCGGTGTCAGAGGTAACGTTAATCACCCGCACCAACGCCGAGGAAATCGGAACGCAACTCAGCCTAAAACCCGGCAACACCGAAGAAATCGACGACATCGGCTGCAACATCGGCACAACTTTGGTGGTAAGCAACTTGTTCAACAACGTTCCCGCGCGCATGAAATTCTTAAAGCGCAACGCAACCGAAACCGCATACATTACCGACACTCTAGGGAAAATCGCCCTTTCCGCGCCGCAAATTTCGTTCAAATATATTGTTGATGGTGAAACGATTTTCGTGACCAACGGCGATGGAGATTTGCGCAACGCGATTTTCGAAATTTACGGAAAAGACTGCGCAAAATCGCTGATGGATATGGATTACACGGCGCAAGGAATCAAAATTCACGGCGTACTTGGAACCGCCGAAATTTCCCGCGGGAACCGCGCCCGTCAAACGATTTTCGTCAATGGCAGGTACGTGCGAAACTATGTCCTTTCCAAAGTAGTGGAGGACGCTTACAAAACCATGCTTCAAACCGGGAAGTTCCCGTTTTTCGTGATAAATATCGAGGTTCCGTACGAATTGGTTGATGTCAATGTTCACCCGGCGAAAACCGAGGTTAAGTTTGCTGACGAAAAGTATGTCTGCCGCGAACTTTACCACGCCGCAAGACGCACGCTTGGCGGAGAAAACACGATAAGGGCGGTCGTTGACCGCCCTCAAAAAGCGGAAAATGTCTCACAAATCGTGAATCCAATCCCGCAAAAACCAAAAACCCCTGACTGGGCCCCGGTTCACGATATATTGAAATCCAACAAAGTCAGCGACAGTGCCGCCGCAAAAACCGACGATTACGACACGAAGTACGATAAATTTACTGCCGGCTCGCGAACGGAGGAAAACCATGTAGGGGACGGCGTCCTCGACGTCCTGCAAAACACAATCTCCGTCCCGCAAGAACCGGAAAACCTTGTAGTTAACGAAGCCCTCGACGTCCCGCAAAATATTGACACCCCGCAAACCGTTGCACCGCGCCGCATTGTCGGGCAGGCGTTCGAAACTTACCTTATAATTGAGCAGGAAAATCAACTATACCTCGTCGATCAACACGCGGCGCACGAGCGGATAAATTATGAAAAAATCATGTCGCAACTTCGGTCGAAAGAAAATATTGAGGGGCAAATTTTGCTAACCCCCGAAATTATTAGCTTTACCGCCACCGAAAAGGCGGAAATTTTGGAAAATATCGAGGTGTTCGCCTCGCTTGGATTCGTATTGGAAGATTTCGGCGCGAGTGATATAATTGTGCGCGAAACGCCCGTGCCGCAGTCGGTTGACGCAATCAAAGAGAACGTTTTAGACGCGCTGAAACTCCTCGTGCGGCATCGAAACCTTGATTTAACCGATATTCGCGAGAAAATCCTACACAGCGTGGCGTGCAAGTCCTCCGTCCGCGCGGGGCGGAAGCTAAGCGACCAAGAGGCGGCGGAACTGCTGACACAGCTTGATAATTTGGGCGGAATCAACACCTGCCCCCACGGACGCCCGATAAAAGTAGAGATTACGCGCCGCGAACTCGAAAAAATGTTCGGCAGAGCATAATTTATCAAACGAAAGGGGCGCAGAACGTGGAAAAAGTCAATAGTGAACAAAATAAAAACTTGCGAATTATCATAGAGGAACTAAAAGCAAGAGAAAGCATAGAGGTAAGCACAATAGCAGAACATTAATGCAACAAGCTCTGCTATCTCATGCTTACCATTGCTGATTAGCCTATGCAGGTGTCGCCATAACGTCCTTTAATATGTGCGTGAAAGTACTCGCCGTGAGAACTTGCATTCATTAGGTTGCTGTAAATGTGCTGAGGGACATTGTAATAAGCATATAAGCCACCCGAATGAAATCGAATATGCAAAGTTGAACTTTCATACCCGATTGCATAAATATTAGAGGAACTAACATATTTCATATTTATAAGCATTGACCTCCTTTCTGTATTTTTTCAAGGGTATTATAACACAATATGCAGGGGTTGCCAATAGGTTTATCGATGAAATTATACCATATCATGTGTTAGCATCAATAATTTTAATATTAGGATGAGATTTTATGCAAAATACCGAACAACCAACCAAACTAGTCGCCGTCGTTGGGGCGACGGCATCGGGGAAGACGGCTTTGTCTATCGAGCTTGCGAAGCGGCTTGACGGCGAGATTATCTCCTGCGATTCTATGCAAATCTATCGTCATATGGATATCGGAACGGCGAAACCGACGATGGAGGAGCGGCAAGGAATTCCGCACCACATGATTGATATTTTGGAACCTTGCGAAAGTTTCAGCGTAAGCGATTTCGCCGAACGCGCAAGAGAGTGCATAGTTGACATCACAAATCGCGGGAAACTCCCTATTTTAGTGGGCGGAACGGGACTTTATATCGACAGCGTAATCAACGGCGTCGATTTCGCGCCCGGCGAAGTTGACATAAAATATCGAGAAAGTTTACATAAAAAAGCGACTGAAAATTATGGCAACTTGCATTTACATAATATGTTGGCGGAGCTTGATCCGGCGAGTGCGGAGAAGATTCATCCGAACAACGTGCGGCGCGTTGTCCGCGCGCTGGAAATATTGCATTCCACAGGGAAAACGAAGTCGGAACAGGATAAATTGGCGAAACCGGAAGAATCACCTTACAAATCCATGATTTTCGGTATAGATATTCCCCGCGACGAACTTTACGAGCGGATCAACAAACGGGTAGACATAATGGTTGAAGCGGGTTTGATAAACGAGGTTAAGGGATTGCTTGACATGGGCGTAAGCCTTGACACCACAGCGATGCAGGCGATAGGGTATAAAGAGCTTGCAGCGCATATAAACGGCGAATGCACATTAGAATTTGCCGTCGAAAAGATAAAACAGGAGTCGCGAAGGTATGCAAAACGGCAGATTACTTGGTTTTCGAAAAATTCGAAAATCAATTGGATTATGTTACAGGAATGTTACAACAATGTTAATTTTGTTGTGGAATTTATAAAAAACATTTTACATAATTAGGATATTGTGATAAAATGGCACTCAAAACAGAGAAAAGTAGATATAGAAAGATAAAATGAGGGGGCGCTATTATGGCAGCAGTAAATGTTCAGGACGTTTTTTTAAACGTTGCAAGACGGGAACACGCTTTGGTTACTGTGTTCTTGACAAACGGGTTTCAGATTAAGGGGATTGTGCGCGGATTTGATCAATATGTGGTGTTGCTTGACGTTATGGGTAAGCAGAACATGATATACAAACACGCGATTTCCACAATTATTCCGCAGGATAACATCGAGCTCAGCAATGAAAACTAAGAAAAAAGGGAACTTTAAGAAAATCGCCATCAAGGCGTTACTTATATTTGCAGGAATTTACCTTGTAATCAATGTTATAAACGCGGCAATGGATAACACCGTAACCATAACCATTGCGGAAAGCGGGTTTCTTGAGGACGCAATCGGGCTGGACGGATATATATTCCGCACGCAGGAGTTTATATATTCCTCAGTTGGCGGGGTTTTGGAAGCGCGGCGTCTTGACGGCGAGCGGGTAAGCCGCGGTGAACATGTTGCCACCGTTTACATGGGAGTGATTCCGAGCGAGGTGCTTGAGCAGCTTCGCCAAATTAACGAAAGAATCGCGCAAAGTATTGATAATACTACTCGTCCCGACCTGTTCGCGCAGGATCCGATAGCGATACAACGGCAAATTGCCGAAGGGACAAGCGCAATCATTGAAGCGGCATATTTAAGGGATGGCGAGCGACTTGCGCGCGCGCGGCGGAACTTGGACGATTTGATTGAAAAGCGAAATTTCGCCATGGGAATTGCGCCCGAACAAGAAGAAACAGTCGCGCAGTTAGAGCGTCAAAGACAGGAAATCGAGACGAGGTATGGAATTTCGAGATCGGATTTGCGTGCGCCGCGGGCGGGAGCTTTTGTTTCGAGCGTTGACGGACTTGAGGAATATTTGACTATTGACAGGATTTCGAGCTTACTTCCGGCGGATGTTGACGAACTTTCGCAAAAGCCGCTTGTACATAATACCGAGGTTATTCCCGGTCGTCCGGCGGCGAAAATTGTTGATAATTACAGGTGGTATTTCGTTGCGATCATAGATACCAGACGTATACATCCGCTTCGGGTTGGAAGCAACGTTACGCTTCGATTTTTTGACGCGACTGATGTTTTGGTTGAAGGAACCGTTACTTATATTTCCCAGGATGTTGACGGCCGCAGTGTTATCGCGGTTAGCGCGCGGGGATATGTGGATTCAGTTTACGGATTAAGCCGCGTAAGTGTTGATTTGATTCGGCGGACTTACCGCGGACTTCGCGTTGAAACCGCCGCGATTCGTGTTTTGGAAGATGGAAGAACCGGCGTTTTCATTTTGAGAAACAACAGGGCGTGGTTTCGCGAGGTGAATGTTCTTCACAACGCCGGCGATTGGAGCATCATTGAGGAGACCAGACGTGACACCATTGCGGGGGATATATATTTGCGTGAAGAAGATGTGCGGGTGTTTGACGAAATTATCATATCGAGCAGAGAATTTGAGAACGGGGATTTGGTTAGATGAGACGTATATGTTGACTTAACATGAGTAGATTTGCGCGGGAATTTTTAGGCGTTTTGAAATTTGAGAACCCCGCAAATACTTTATGTATTTAAGGTGGTGAACAAATTGCAAAACGACAAAAATTCGCCGCAAATATGCCGTGATAAGTCAACATATACGTCTATATCTCAAAACTTAAAGAGTTTGCGAAGCAGGATAGCCGTTGCGGCGGAAAAGTCGGGCAGAACGCTTGACGATATTACGCTTGTGGCGGTTACGAAAACCGTGACCGTTGAAAAAATCAACGAGGCGATAAAGCTTGGAATTACCGATATAGGCGAGAATCGTGTGCAGGAATTTCTGTCAAAGGAGGCGGAATTGTTGCCTGCGAATCGCCATTTGATAGGGCATTTGCAAAGGAACAAGGTTCGGCAGATTGTCGGGAAAGTTTGTTTGATTCATTCGGTGGATAGTGTGCCGCTGCTTCGTGAAATTGATTCGCAGGCGGCGAAAATTGGGATAAAGCAGGATATATTGATGCAGATCAACGTTTCGGGCGAGGAAAGTAAGTTCGGAATGCCGTTTGAGCTGTGCGGTGCGTTTATTGCTGAGACGGAAACGCTTGAGAATGTTCATTTGCGCGGTATGATGACGATTCCGCCGTTGACGAGTGATTCCGAACTTTTGAAGGATATATTTTTGCGAACGAGGGAGATTTTTGAGGGTACAGGCAAGCCGTTTGACGTGTTGTCTATGGGAATGAGCGGCGATTTTGAGCTTGCGATTGAGTGTGGTTCGAATATGGTTCGAATCGGTTCGGGAATTTTTGGCGCACGGTCATAAATTTAGATAATTATAAAAATAAATATATATAATTAGGGCGGGAAGCCCTTGTAACAAAGGGGTCACTAAGGAGGATGTGTTATGATGAACGGATTTTTAAAATTAATCGGTTTTGACGTTGAGCAACCTGAGGATGGTTATGAGGAAATAGACGTCGCTGAAAGCAAGGAAAGCTCGAGACTAAGCAATTGGAGAAAGAGAGATAAGGATAGCAAGGTGGTAACGATTCATACCACGCAGTTAAAGTTGGTTGTTATTCATCCCGACAGTTTTGACGACGCGAAGGATATCGCTGATCATTTGAAGGCTAAAAAGCCTGTTGTTATCAACCTTGAAAGAATTGACAGAGATGTCGCGAAAAAGGTTATCGACTTTTTAAGCGGCGCGGTTTATGCGCTTGACGGTAATATCCAAAAAGTCGCGGCGGGCATTTTCTTGATTGCGCCGTATAATGTTGGGATTCAAGGCGATGAGAAGGAAGAAATTTATAAAAAAGTGAGTTCTCCGTGGGGCTAAGATGGAGCTGAAACCTGAAGATAAGCTTATTTTGTCACGCGCGGAAGATGTGATTGAACGATGCCGGACGCGTCATATACTTTGTTCGTTGGGCTTCCTGAGTCCGGCGCAGCGGGGATTGTTGGAGCGGGCGTTGCCGAAATCCGCGGATGTTTGTTATGCATTTTGGGGCGGTCACGATGCCGCCGAGCGTACGATGTTCGTGTGTTATCCCGATTATATGGAGTTTGAGGCGGCGAATGTAGCCATCACTGCTTTGCAAATTGTCGGGCGGGATATTGGGCGGCTTAGTCATCGCGATTTTTTGGGAAGCGTTCTTGCGCTTGGGATTAAGCGGGAGAAAATTGGTGATATTCTCGTTGCGAGCAACCAAACTTTGATGTTTGTCGCGCAAGATATTGCCGAGTACATTTGTGAGAATCTTGCTAAAATCGGAAATGCGGGCGTTTCTGTGACTTTTGCGGGAGAGCTTTCGGACGAACTTCCGGATCGTGCAGTTGAATTCATTACCGGAACGGTTGCGAATGTGCGGCTTGACGCGGTTTTGGGACTTGCGCTTAAAATGTCTCGTTCATCGGCGGCGGAGTATATTACGTCCGAGCGGGTGCAGGTGAATTGGGCGGTTGAAACTTCGCTGTCTCACCGAATTGACGAAGGAGATATATTTTCGGTGAAAGGAAAAGGGCGCTTTCGCTTGAAAACCATTGGTAATTTGAGCAAAAAGGGAAGATATCATATTACGATAGAAAAATACTTATAAATAGGGGTGAAATGCAATGTTAACACCGCTTGAAATTGAAAATAAACGGTTTAAGAAGGAAGTTTTTGGCTATAGCCAAGTTGATGTTGAAGATTTTTTGTCTGAAGTGAGTTCGCAATTCGAGAAAATATATAAAGACAACAATGCCGCACTTGCTCGAATTGAGATGCTTAACGACGCGATAAAGCAGTATAAATCGATGGAAGAAACTTTGCAAAACGCGATGGCGGTTGCGCATAAGTCGGGCGACGAGATTCGCGCACACGCGAGAAGCGCCGCCGACAGAACGGTTTCCGACGCGGAGAAACAGGCACAGCAAATCGTCGCGGACGCGCAACGGCGCGCGAATGAGATTTCGTACAAGTCCGAGGAGATCAGGAAATCGGTTGAGTTGTTTAAAAAGCAGAATATTGAACTTTTGATGGAGCAACTTGAGGTTATTAAGAAAGGGCATTCGATTTCTGCGCCGGAACTTGAAACGACTATCAGTTTTGCGTATTCGGAAGTTGAGGAAAGCTCTGAAAATTCGGCTGTTGCCTCTAGTGAGACGATTGATTTGTCGAAAGTTTTAGCGGATGTCGGGAAGATTTCGAAAAATCTTGATGTTCAGACGTCGTCGGAAGAGATGCCGGGTGCGGAATTGGATATTGAGACGGAAGCTGAATTAGACGAAGAGCCGGTGGGGCTTAAAGAGTTGTTCGGCGATGTAGAGGAAGATATGTAAATTAAAAACCCTGCGATAGCAGGGTTTTATAGATTTTAGGGCTTTGCCTTAAAATCTTTTGCGCCCTGCGGGCGCGGGCTTAAGGCGCGTTGCGCCTTATACCGGTTTGCGCGGGTGCGCGCTTATTCAGAGCGAGGCTCTGTGAGCATTTGTCCTTGTCAGGGCAGGACGACAAGGGTTTATTGAAACCCTTGCCAAGCCCCAAAAAACTTTTAAAAAAGTTTTATCAAAACATAACGCGGCACAAACGCGCTATGGCGCTATTAAAAGCGCGCCGCTATATGAGAACTGCAAACATAATCCTTTAAGTTTAGTAACTACGGCGGCAAAAGCCGCAATCTCGACTGGAAACAGTGCTATATCTCGCTAGTCTTTCCCGACTCGCTTACGCTCACTGGATAATTCGACTACAGCTTGCATAATACGCAAGCTAAGTCTCATTTGCCGCGAATGCGGTTCGCTAACTTTGGTCGCCCTCATTCCAGACGGGCACACACGCGGTTTGTGCGTGGGTCGGCGGTATAGTGGCGACGGTTTTGTAAAACTTTTGCCGTCAAAAGTTTTTCGGGGTTTGTTAAGGGTATTCGGTAACGGTAGCCCGCGCTTTAGCGCGTGGCAATTACCTTATACCGTTTCAACGGCGCTTTTTGCCGTTCTAATACCCTTAACGACTTTATGCCCTAGGGCATACCCTAATAAGGTTTTAAGCCCGCGCACGCAGGCGCAAAAAAGGAGAGCAAACATGACGAAATTTTTTAACAAATATTTCTACATAATCATACCGACGCTTATAGTTGCAGTTGACCAGGGCGCGAAGATTTTGGTGCGGCTAAATTTTGATCTTTTTCAAAGTGTTCGGGTTATTCCGCGTGTGTTTTACTTGACTTATTTCGGGAATCCCGGCGCGGGAATGGGAATTCCGATTCCGAGGTGGTGGCTTGTCGCTTTGACGGTTTTTATAATTGCGGGATTTATTTATTATATCGCGAGAAGAAAGCCGGCTTGTATGTGGTTTAAAACTTCGATTGCGTTTATACTTGGCGGCGCGTTTGGGAATCTTATTGACAGAGCGGTTACCGGATATGTTGTCGATTTCCTTGATTTTTCGCAAATCGGGTTTCCGTTTATATTTAATATCGCGGATATATTTGTTGTGGTTGGCGCGGTGATATTGATGATTTGTGTGATTCGCGAGAAAAAGGACGAAAAGAGTGAAAAAGATGGAGCATAAAATTACGATTGCAGGTGAAAATGTAGGCGAGCGGATAGATAAGTTTATATCCGAAAATTTTGCCGACATCACGCGTTCATATGCGCAGAAGCTGATTGACGGCGGGAATATTACTGTTGGCGGCGTTTCCGCGCTTAAAACCAATTATAAGTTGCGGTTTGGCGACACGGTTTCAGTTGAAATGCCGGAATTGCAGGAGTTGGAAGTTCGCGGGGAGGATATTCCGCTTTCTATCATCTACGAGGATGATCATTTGTTGGTTGTGAATAAGCCGCAGGGGATAGTGGTTCATCCGGCGGCGGGGAATTTTTCGGGAACGCTTGTGAATGCGTTGATTCATCATTGCGGCGAGAGTTTATCGGGGATAAACGGCGTGATTCGGCCCGGAATTGTGCATAGGATTGATAAGGATACCAGCGGGTTGCTGCTTGTCGCGAAGAATGACGCGGCGCACCAAAGTTTGGCGGCGCAAATAAAGGATCGTTCGGTTGTGCGGGAGTATAATGCGCTGCTACACGGTAATTTGAAAGAGGATAAAGGTACGGTTGACGCGCCGATTGGGCGGTCGGAGAAGGATCGGAAGAAGATGGCGGTGACAAATAGGAATTCGCGGGATGCGGTTACGCATTACGAGGTTTTAGCGCGGTATCCGGGGTATACTTTCGCGAAGTGTCGATTGGAGACCGGGCGGACGCACCAGATTCGGGTTCATATGGCGTCGTTGGGGCATTCGGTTGTGGGAGATAAGGTTTATGGACGACCGAGAGAGAAGTTTAAGCTTGACGGACAGCTTTTGCATGCGTCGCGGTTAGGTTTTACGCATCCGTTGAGTGGGGAGTATATGGAATTTGAGTCAGATTTGCCGGAGTGCTTTGGAAAGGTTATTGAGAAGTTGGAGAGGATGTAAAAAGCCGCGGGAGCGGCTTTTTTGTTTTTTGCGAATGTCAGCGTGGGGGATTTTTTCATTATTTTGAAATAATTGTTGAAAATTCGGACAAGTTGGTGTAGAATAATAAAGGGTGATGAAAATGAAGCACTTACTTGGACTATCTGACGTGTCGGCGGCGGAAATACGGCAAATTCTTGACTTGACCGCCGAGATGAAAACGCTTATTAAAAGAGATAATAAAAAGGATTCACGCTTGATTGGAAAAAGCGTGGTTAATTTGTTTTACGAAAACAGCACTCGCACCCGTTTGTCGTTTGAACTTGCGGGGAAATATCTTGGGGCGGATGTTGCGAATATCGCCGCGTCGAGTAGCAGTGTTTCTAAAGGCGAAAGTCTTATTGACACGGTGAAAACTATTGACGCCATGAGGGCGGACGTGATTGTTATGCGTCATCAAAATTCGGGCGCGGCGAAAATTGTGTCCGAAAATGTTGCGGCGTCGGTGATTAACGCGGGCGACGGAATGAATGAACATCCGACGCAGGCGCTTTTGGATATGTTTACTATATTGGAGAGCAAAGGGCGGATTGAGGGATTAAAAGTCGCGATTGTGGGCGATATTGCGCATAGCCGCGTTGCGCGGAGCAATATTTATGGGCTTACTAAAATGGGGGCGAGCGTTTCGCTTGCTGCGCCGGCAACGCTTATACCAACGGGGATTGAGAAGTTGGCGCAGTTGCCGGGGAGTTGCGCGGTATATACTGATGTTGAAGAGGCTCTTGTTGGCGCGGATGTGGTGATGGGGCTTAGGATTCAGCGGGAGCGGCTTAAAGCGGCGTTGTTCCCGAGTTTGGGTGAGTATGCGAAGTGTTTTGGGATTAATGACGGTAGATTGAGGCTTGCGAAGCCGGACGCGATATTGTTGCACCCGGCGCCGATGAATCGTGGGGTGGAGATCACAACTTCGGTTGCGGACGGAGCGCAATCGCTGATAGAGAGCCAGGTTACGAACGGTGTTGCCGTCAGGATGGCTGTTTTGGAGATGTTAGCGGGGTAGAAGCAATATGTATGAACATTGTTTCAGTCGAGAATTCGTACCGCGCCTAAAAGCGCGAGATATTGCTTGGTTAGGGTGCGTTGATTGCACTAATTATCGCCCGCGGTTCCGCCAGCGGGGCACCCGCCCGACGCTTTTTGTCGGGAAGGGTCGCGGCGGGGAGGGCGACGGTTTTAGTCAAGTTTTTGACGCGCAAAAACTTGCTGGATTGTCAAGGACTGGTCCTTGACGCGCCGCACGCGCCCGTGCAACGCCTGCCGCCGCAGCGGCAAAAAAGGAGTGAAGTTTATGAGCATACTAATCAAAAACGGACGAGTTATCGATCCTGCAAACGGAATTGACGAGGTTTCGGACATTCTCATTGAGGGTTCGACCATTAAAGAGGTCGGCAAAAGCCTCTCCGCCGCAGCTGCGCAAATAATTGACGCGAGCGGGCTTGTTGTTATGCCCGGGCTTGTGGATATGCATGTTCATTTGCGTGATCCGGGGCAAGAACATAAGGAAGATATTGTGACGGGCACGCGCGCGGCGGTTTGTGGCGGCGTTACGAGCGTTGTTTGTATGCCGAACACGTCGCCGGTTGTTGATAACAAGACGGTTGTGGAATATATTATCAATAAAGCCGCGCGGGAGGGGTATTGCAACGTGTTTCCTGCCGGAACTATAACGCGCGGGCTTGCGGGCGGCGAACTCGCGCCGATTGCGGGGCTGAAAGCCGCGGGCGCGGTTGCGATTTCGGACGATGGGATGCCTGTTAAGAACAGCAATGTTATGCGTCGCGCGATGGAGTACGCGAAAAATTTTGATATGCTTATGATTTGCCATTCGGAGGATTTAGAGCTTGTAAACGGAGGCGTAATGAATGAGGGCGAGATTTCGACTCGCCTTGGATTGCGGGGGAATCCGACGGTTGCGGAGAGTATCGCGGTGGCGCGGGATTGCGCGCTTGCGGAGTATACAGGCGCGAGGGTGCATATTACGCATATAAGTTGTGCCGAGTCGGTTGAGGTGATTCGCGCCGCGAAAACGCGAGGGGTGAATGTGACTGCCGATACTGCGCCGCACTATTTTTCGCTCACCGACGCGGCGGTTTTGGGGTGGAACACGAATGCGAAGATGAATCCGCCGTTGCGGACTGCGGATGACGTTGCGGCGATCATTGAAGGATTGCGGGACGGCACGATTGACGCGATTGCGACCGACCACGCGCCGCACCATATTGACGAGAAGAATGTTGAGTTCGATTTGGCGATGAACGGGATTATCGGGCTTGAAACGTCGCTGTCGCTTGGGTTAACGCATCTTGTGCGGACGGGGAAGTTGACGTTGCCGCAGTTGGTTGAGAAAATGTCGGCAAATCCTTCGAGGATTTTGGGAATTAATCGCGGAACGCTTGCCGTCGGAGCGGCGGCGGATGTTGCGATTGTTGATATTGAGGCGAAACGGATGGTTGATGTTGCGAATTTCAAGAGTAAGAGTAAAAATTCGCCGTTTGACGGCGCCGAGCTGTTCGGTGAGGTTAGGAATACGATTGTTGCGGGGAAAATTGTGGTTTAACGGAGGGAAGTGTAAGTTAAAATGAAAAAAATATTTATAACGTTATTGTTATTGCTTTTGGTGATATTTGTAACTGCTTGCAATAATATTTCTAAGATTACTGAAACTACAGAAGCAAACGCTACGGTAATTTGGTTTGTTCCTCAATTTCGGAGTGTAGATGAGCTTGTTTACTGGGTTGAAAATGCCGAAAGTTTTGATGATTTTGAGGAGTGGTATCAGCCGGTTAACTGGATTCGTCAAAATGGTAGTATGCTAACTGTAGAGGAAGTATCCGGAGTTTTTCTGTTACCTACTGCTTCTATGCACTTTACACATCCGCTTTCGTTGCATCCTAACAGCTTTTCCATAAATTATAATTTTCGAAGTGAAGATGGAAATGATGGTATTTCAATTAGCATTTACTTAACAGGTTTAGATAGAGCAAATCAGTCTCTTGAGCAAGCGGTTGAGAACTTTAGAATTCGGCATGATTATATCAATACATCAATAGAATCCACAACCTTAGATGCTTTGCAATATGCAATATTTGCTTATGGAATTCAAGGTGCGAGTGCTTTTTCAGAAAAAATATCATTGGATAAAACAAATTTATATTACCTTATGTTTACATATGGACCAAGGGTATTTTTTGAGATTGATGGAATGCATATTGAAATACGTTTTTCAATAAGAAATCCCGACAGTCCGCTTGCTTCAATTCGTGACGGTTGGGATAACAGCTATCTTGATATGTTTCAATTCATATCTCGTCCAATTCGCGTAGGTGGTCGTCCTATGGAACCGATTACTCCACCGATTGGCGTGCCGGATGTGACGTTAAACGGAGTTTCTATTGAATTCGACGTTGATCCGATAATTGTAAATGATAGGACGATGGTTCCGTTTCGTGCGATATTCGAGGCGTTAGAAATGGAGGTCGAATGGAATAGTCATGCAGGAATAGCTACTGGAATGAGAAGAGGTCTTAGAATAGAGATTCCGATTGGGCATGATATTGCTTTTGTTAACGGTGATGAGGTTGATCTTGATGTTCCGGCGATGATATATAACGATAGGACGATGGTTCCGTTAAGATTTGTCGCTGAAGCGACAGGCGCGAATGTTGAGTGGGACGAGGATACTCAAACGGTGTTGATAAGTACCAATTAAGGAGAGATGAAAAAATGTCGATTGATTTGCTGATTAAAAAAATTAAGGAAACGGGCAATCCTACAGTTGTGGGGCTTGATCCGCATATTTCGTATGTGCCTGAAGATGTTTTGGCGAAGTTTGCCGAGGGTGATCAAACGAACGCCATTTTGGAGTTTAACAAAGGCTTGATTGACGCGCTTTGTGATATTGTTCCGGCGGTGAAGCCACAGGCGGCGTATTACGAAATGCACGGTTGGCGCGGGGTTCGGGTGTTGGCTGAAACCGTTGATTACGCGAAATCAAAGGGCATGTATGTTATCGCGGATGGCAAGCGAAACGATATTGGTTCGACGGCGGAAGCGTACGCGGAAGCGTATTTGAAAACATCTGTTTTAGATGGTCATTTTCACGCCGATTCGCTTACCGTCAATCCATACTTGGGAACCGACGGAATCGCTCCGTTTGTGGCGAAATGTGAGGACGGCGCGAGCATATTCGTGCTTGTGAAGACGTCGAATCCGTCCAGCGGCGAGTTGCAGGATTTGATTTGCGCCGAAAAGCCGATTTACGAGCATGTCGCGAATTTGGTGAACACTTGGGGCAAGACGACAATCGGCAAAAACGGTTACAGCAGCGTCGGCGCGGTAGTTGGCGCGACTTATCCCGAGCAGGCGGAACGGTTGCGCGAGTTAATGCCGCGCACGTATTTTCTTGTGCCCGGTTACGGCGCGCAGGGCGGAACGGCGAAAGACGTCGCGAAAAGCTTTAATTCGGACGGTTTGGGCGCGATTGTGAACGCGTCGCGTTCGATTATGTGCGCGTATAAAAAGGACGGCGGCGACTATCAATCCGCCGCGCGCGCGGAAGCGATTAGGATGAAAAATGACATTGTAAATGCTATTTAGAATTGAGAATGCCCGAATGGACATCCGGGGAATTTCCTAGTGACGGACATCATAGCGACTGAAAGGAGCCATATATGGGACTTTGTAAATTGATACAGAAGCAGGAGATTGCCTCGAATATATTTGATTTTGTTGTTGAAACTCATACCGGTTTGCAAGCGAATGCCGGGCAGTTTTTGCATGTGAAGTGCGGCGGGACTGCTTATTTGCGGCGCCCTATCAGTATTTGCGATGCTTGGGACGACAAGTTGCGGTTTATTTTCGAAGTGCGCGGCGAGGGGACGAGGTTGCTTTCGCAATTTAGAGTTGGCGAGACGATTGACATACTTGGCCCGCTTGGACGTGGGTTTGATTTGGATTTGGCACAAGGTGACGGCGATATTATCCTTGTCGGCGGCGGGATTGGAACGTTTCCGTTGCTTTTGCTTGCGAGAGAGCTAGAATTGAGAGTGAAAAAGCCGATTGCGATTTTGGGCTACCGAACGAAAGAGCTGATTACGTTGACTGATGAATTTGAGGCGGTTTGTGAGGAAGTAAAAATTACGACCGACGACGGAAGTCATGGCACGCATGGGTTTGTGACCGACGTTCTTGCCGATATGGCGAAAAACGGGAAAATCAGCGCGATTTATACCTGCGGCCCTACCGGAATGATGAAAGCGGTTGCAAAAATTGCGATTGAGCATAATATTCCCGCGCAAGTTTCGATGGAAGAGCGTATGGCGTGCGGAATCGGCGCGTGCGTGACGTGTACTTGTAGTGTCGCGGGCTATAATGCAAGAGTATGCAAGGATGGGCCTGTGTTTAATGCTGAAATGGTAGATTGGGGTGGATTTTGAATGAAATTACGCAATCTTTCGCCGAAACTGCAATGACGAAAAATCCTCAACGTACCTTATGTACGCCTGCGGTTTTTCGCATCTTGTTTCGACAAAATCTTACGCAATTTGATTCAAAATTTAAATTGGAGAGATAAATATGAGTGTAAATTTAAAAGTGAATATTGCGGGGGTGGCGTGGAAGAACCCTGTTACGACGGCAAGCGGAACGTTCGGGTTCGGCAAGGAGTATGCCGAATATTTTGATATATCAAGGCTTGGAGCGGTTACCGTTAAGTCGATTTCGGTTGAGAAAAAGCTTGGAAATCCTACGCCGCGGGTTGCGGAGACGGCAAGCGGAATGTTGAATTCCGTGGGACTTCAAAATCCGGGGGCGGAGTTTTTCTTGAAATACGAGTTGCCGAATTTGAAAAAACTTGACACGAAGATCGTCGTAAATATCGCGGGGAATACGATTGACGAGTATGTTGCCGTCACTGAAATGATCGGCGATTCGGTGGATATGTTGGAGCTTAACATTTCGTGTCCGAACGTGAAGGTTGGCGGTATGGCGTTCGGCGTGGACGAGAAATCGGCGTTTGAAGCGACGAGCGCGGTGAAGAAAGCCTCCAAAGTGCCGTTGATTGTAAAATTGTCGCCGAATGTTACCGATATTTCGGCGATTGCGGCGGCCGTTGAGAACGGCGGCGCGAACGCGGTATCGCTCATCAATACTTTGCTTGGAATGAAGATTGATATTAATAAGCGGAAGCCGATTCTCGCCAACAACGTCGGCGGTTTGTCGGGACCTGCTGTTATGCCAATCGCGGTTCGAATGGTATATCAGGTCGCGCAAAAAGTGAAGATTCCGATTATCGGAATGGGCGGAATTTCGAGCGGCGCGGACGCGATTGAGTTTTTGCTTGCGGGCGCGAGCGCTGTTGCGGTCGGAACGGCGGGGTTTGTTGATCCTTACGCGCATATTCGGGTGATAAATGAGATTGAGGAGTACTTGAAGAGGAATAATATTGATGATGTTAATAATATAATAGGGAAATTGGAGATGAACTAAAATGCTTACAAACGAACAAGTTTTGGAACTTCTAAAAGAGGCGGGAGTGCTTCTTAACGGACATTTTTTGCTGACTTCGGGGCGGCATTCGGACAAGTATATGCAGTGCGCGAAAATATTTGTTGACACTAAATTGAGCGAGAAGTTATGCGCTGAACTTGCGGAACTTTATCGCGGGGATAACGTGGAAATAGTTATCGGGCCGGCGGTTGGCGCAATTTTGATGTCGTATGAAGTGAGTCGGCAGCTTGGACTTCCGAATATTTTCACCGAGCGGGACGCGGCGGGCGAAATGTGCTTGCGCCGCGGGTTTGAGATTCAACCGGGGCAGCGTGTGTTGATTGTTGAAGATGTTGTTACCACCGGCGGAAGCGTGAAAGAGGTCGTGAAAATTGTGCAGGATATGGGCGGCGTGGTGGTTGGAATCGGCTCGATTGTTGATCGAACGGGCGGGAAAATTGATTTCGGCGTGCCGTACAAAAGCGTACTTTCGATGGAAGTTTTGTCGTACGAGCCGGATGATTGCCCGATTTGTAAAACGGGCGCGCCGCTTGTGAAGCCGGGCAGTAGAAAAGTCAATTAACAATTAACAATGAATAATTAACAATGATGGAGAGAATTTTGCAAAAAACGCAAAATTCCAATTTGATTTATGCAAACATTTCATAGCAGTTCGGAGCAGGACACATACAAAATCGCGGCGGAGTTTGCGAAAACGCTGAAAAGCGGCGATGTTGTCGCGCTTTTTGGTGATTTGGGCGCAGGGAAGACCGCGTTTGTGCGCGGCGTTGCCGACGCGCTTGGCGCAGGCGCGGATAAGGTGTCAAGTCCGACGTTTACGTTGGTTAACGAGTATGATGGTGACTTGAAAATCTTCCATTTTGATGTCTACCGTTTGGAAAACGCGCGACTGTCGGAGTTTGACTGGATGGACGAGTATCTGTTCAGTGACGAAGTGTGCCTAATTGAGTGGGCGGAATATATTTTGCCGATTTTGCCGAAAAGTTATATTCGGGTGGAAATCGAGCGAATAAGCGAGAACGAGCGCAAAATTACGATGAGGAGGGAGCTTGCTTGAACATTCTATCCATAGATGCCTCCTGTAACGCTTGCACCGCCGCGATTGTGGCAGGTGATAAGTTGGTCGCGCAATTGGTCATCAATAATAAGAAAACGCATTCCGAGAAGCTTATGCCGATGATTGAAAATATGTTGTCGGCATCGGAGTTTTCGCTTTCGGATATTGATTTAATCGCAGTCGCGAACGGCCCGGGATCGTTTACCGGAGTTCGAATCGGTGTCGCAACGGCGCAAGGGTTGGCGCATTCGTTGGGAATTCCGTGCGTTGGAGTTTCAACGCTTGAGGCTTTGGCGGGGAACATGTTTGGGTTTGACGGAATTATCTGCCCTATTCTGAACGCGCGGCGTGAGCAGGTGTATACTGCGCAGTTTCAGTGGAAAAATGGCGAACTTTTGCAGGGCATGGAAGATAGTAATATCATGCTTGCCGAGCTTTTGGAACGACTGGAAACCGAGCGCAACTCTGTAATCTTCCTTGGTGATGGAATATTCGAATTCCGCGCGGAAATAGAGGGAAAGCTTGGTGATCAGGCGGTGTTCGCGCCGCCGCAGTTAAATATGAACCTTGCGGGTAGCGTTGCGTATCGAGCGCAGGAATATATACGAAAAAACGGTGATGTGCCGATTGATAATATCGTTGTGCCGAATTATTTGCGACTGTCGCAGGCGGAGCGGGAGTTGGAGGAGAAAAATGCTTAGAGTTGACAAACATAACTATTATTTAGATATTGCCGAGACGGTGCTTGAGCGAGGGACGTGCTTGCGGCGCAATTTTGGCGCGATTATTGTAAAGAACGATGAGATTATCTCGACCGGTTATTCGGGCGCGCCGAGGGGGCGGGAAAATTGTATCGATATCGGATTTTGTATGCGTGAGAAGTTGGAGATTCCGCGGGGCGAGCGGTATGAGATGTGCCGCAGCGTTCACGCGGAGGCGAATTGTATTATAAGCGCGCCGAGGAGCGGGATGTTGGGCGCGAGTTTGTATCTTGTCGGGCGGGAGATGACGAGCGGTGAATTGGTTGAGAATGCCAGCAGTTGCGCCATGTGTAAGCGGCTTGTTATCAACGCCGGGATAGCGAAAGTGATTGTTCGCAATACGAAAACCGATTTTACGATTGTCGATGTGGAGCAGTGGGTTGCGAATGACGATAGTTTAATGGATAAGTTGGGGTATTGAGGCATATAATTATTTTGCGCCGCAGGCGCAAAAAAGGAGATCTATCATGAGCGACTATATTACCACTTTTTCGAACATAAAATTTACGCCGGCGACGCCGAGGATTGAGGATATAAAAATTGAGGATATCGCGCATTCTCTGGCGCATATGTGCCGCGGAAACGGGCATGTGAAAACGTTTTTTTCGGTTGCGCAACATTCGATAAACTGCGCGATTGAGGCGAAAGCGCGCGGATATGGCGAGAGGTTGCAGCTTGCTTGCCTGCTTCACGACGGGAGCGAGGCGTATTTGGGCGATATTACGCGTCCGTTTAAGAAAAGTTTGCCGGAATATTTGAAATTTGAAGAGGTTTTGCAGGAAAAAATTTATCATAAATTTTTGGGTGATGTTGCTTTAACGCCGGAGGAAAACGCGGCGATATATGAGATTGACAACGTAATGCTGTATTATGAGATGATAGAGCTTATGGATTATAAGGTTTACGACAAGGCGCCCGATTTGGTGAGCGAGCCGCAGTTTGGGTTGAGAGATTTTATTCAGGTGGAGCAGGAATTTCTTGAAACTTTCAAAAAATTAACAAAGAATTAACATAAGCTAAAGTTTTCCGGTAGACAAATTGCCGGAATTATGGTAGAATGAATGCTAAGCGCATTTGTTCTACTTTTTTATTATTTAAATTTTGGAGGATTTTTACATATGAAAAAATTACATATTTTTCGGGTGTTTTGCCTGTTTGTTGTTATGGCGATATTGCTTTCGAGTATGGCGTTTGCGTCGATTTTGGGATATGTTACGACCGAGGGAAGCACGACCGAGATTGGAAACGGCACATACTTGCATCATAATAGATTTTGGAGCCCGCAAAGCGGAGTCGGATATCAAAATGAATTTTTCGTTGTCTACACGCCGAACCCATACATACGACCTGTTGTAACTAACCATTGGCAGGTGTTCGGCAGAACCGACATCTTTCAAAACGCGCAATTTTTGCGGGATACGGGAAAGGTTCCGATTGCCGGAATTAACGGCGATTTTTTCTCTATGCAAACGGGGATTTCGTTTGGGAATACCGTTGTAAACAATAGAATCGTCACAAAAGCGCAAGGGCTGGAGCATGCAATCGGGTTCCGCGCGGACGGAACGGCGTTTATCGATCAACTGCAAATTTTCACGCGCGCGCTTTTTGACCGCGAGGTTGTGCATTATGAGAACATATATGACGAAGAGGGCGAGATAATTGACACCGTGATCATTAGCACTGAGATGGTTCCGACCGAGGTGCCGATACATCGTATAAACAAGCAAAGACATCCGAACGCGCTTTACCTTTACGATCGAAATTTTGGTTATACTTCCAGAGCGATGGGGGCAGGGAAAATCATTGTGCTTAACATTTTGGAAGGACAAATGAATTTGGCAAGCTCGATGAGAGCAGTGGTGGAGCTTATCGACCACGTTAGCGGAGATTTCGCGATTCCGGAAAATCGACTGGTTTTGAGTTTTGACAACAGTTCGTTCGCTGAGTTGCACCAACTTATGGGGTATTTTCAAGTAGGAACCGAAGTGGAGTTCCAGTTTATGACGAACAACGACGCGCTTTGGGGCGATGTTGAATCCGCGATGGGAACGCATGCGGGGCGGATTATCTCAAACGGCGGGATTGTGACACAACATCCGCCGATGGTTAACGAAATTGCGAACACCGCCGCGCCGAGAACGGCGATTGGGATTACCGCCGAGGGGAATGTGATTTTCTACACAATTGACGGGCGGCAGCCGGGACACGGCTTTGGCGTGCGACTTCAAACGTTGGCGCAGCGGTTGCTAGAGCTTGGCGCGGTTGACGCGATAAACCTCGACGGCGGCGGCTCGACAACTATGGCGGCAACTTATCCGTGGCAGACGAATTTCTCGCTTGTAAATCGTCCGTCCGACGGTTCGGCGCGACGAAACGGGAATTTTATATTTTTGCATAACACAAACACGCCGACAGGTGAGTTGTATCGATTATTTGTGCAGCCGAGCAGGGTGCATGTGCTTAGCGGCAGTTATTTCGACAATTTTGCAGTCCACGGCGCGGACAGAGGGTTTTTCCCGGCGTATGTGCCGGGCGGCGTTCACTTTTCCGCGTTAAGCGGCGATAGTATTGTCGCGCCCGGTGGAGCTGTGCAAGCAATCGGCACGGGAACAACCGCGGTTGAAGCGCGGGTTGGAAATGCGAGTGGTCGAGCGACGGTTTATTCGGTCGCAAATCCAAGCCGCATTGATGTTCGCCATCAAAATAGAGCCGTGACTTCACTGACGGTGGGTGGAGGCGACGAGGTTGCGCTTACCGCGGCGGCGTTTGTGGGGAATGATCAAATTATTTCGCAGAATCATGCGTATGAGTGGAGCGTTGACTCGAATATCGGAACGGTTACGGCGGACGGCGTTTTGACGATTACAACCGATCGAATGGAGCGCGGAACTTTAACCGTTCGTGCGGGTTCGACGGTGCGAACTGTTGATATTTTGGCGAATCAGGATGTTTTTGTTGATATATCCGAGAGTTGGGCGCGATATGATATTATCGAAGTTTTTAACGCCGGAATTATGGAAGGTTCGATGATTGACGGTGCGCGGCACTTCCGTCCGCAAGATTTTATGACGCGCGCCGAGCTGACGACGGCGATTGCGCGAACGATGGATGATACGTTTGTTTTGGATGAAATTTTAGATTTCGCGGATTTGTTGGATATTCCGCTTTGGGCGCTTAACGCGGTGGAGAAATTGTTTGGGTTAGGAATTATTATGGGCGAGTTGAACGATGCCGGTGAGCCTGTTTTTAACCCGCATGACAATATCACTCGCGCGCAGGTGTTTACGATTTTAGGGCGAATGTTGGACGACGGTATTGTGCGCCCGGCGGTAGAATTTACCGATAGCGCGGATATCCCAAGTTGGGCGAGGCAGCATATTTACGCGCTTGTCGCCATGGGAATTGTGAGCGGATACGATGACGGGACGATTTTGCCGAATAATAATATTACGCGCGCGGAGATTGCGCGGTTGTTTACGGGGCTGATGGAGCGGGGGTTTGGTGATGTTTGATAAATCGTATATTTTGTTTGACTTGGATGGAACGCTGACCGATCCGAAAGAGGGACTGACCAAGTCTTGGCAATATTCTTTGCGGGAATTTGGAATAAACGTGGAAAACCGCGATGAATTAACTTCGTTTATCGGTCCGCCGCTTCGGGATTCGTATAGAGAGCATTATGGATTTAATGCCGAGGAAGTCGAAAGAGCAACTGAAAAATTCAGGGAATATTTCACTGAAATCGGCATATTCGAGTGCGCTTTGTATGACGGCATAGATGCGCTGTTGAAAAATTTGCAAAATATGGGGAAGCGGATTATACTCGCTACGTCAAAGCCGCTGATTCATGCGGAAAGAACGTTGGAACATTTCAAAATTGACAAATATTTCGATTTTGTTTCGGGCTGCGAGCTGGACGGCCGAAGATCGAAGAAGAGTGAAGTGATCCGATATGCGCTTGACGGCATGGATATTACCGATATTGAAAACGCGGTGATGATTGGTGATCGGAAGTATGATATTATCGGCGCACGGGAGTTTGAAATGGATTGCGTCGGCGTTTTGTACGGTTACGGCGATTTGCAAGAGTTAACCGACGCCGGAGCGAAAACTATCGTGGAAAATGTTGACGAGTTGACTGAACTTCTTACGCGAAATTAGCAAAAACCATACGTTCAATCCCCGCATAGTCGGGGATTGTTTTTATATTGCGGAAGTTTCCGTTGTTTTGGAGCAGTTCCGAAACCGTCGCCGCTTGGTTGTAGCCGACTTCGAAGGCGATGATTCCGCCGCTTTTAAGGCGAGCGCGTTGGATGATGTGTTTGTAAATCTTCAATCCGTTATCGTCGGCATAAAGCGCGGTGTGCGGCTGGAATTTGTGAACTTCGGCATCGACGAGTTTATCGTCGTGCGCGATATACGGCGGGTTGGAGATAATTAAGTCTAAATCTTCGGCTATCGGCGGGAATTCTTGCGTGATGTCGCTATGTAGGAACGTGATTCGGTCTAAGACGCCTAAATTGCGGGCGTTTTTGCGTGCGACATCGAGGGCGGCGAGACTTATATCGGTTGCGAACACGCGCGCGGTTGGAATTGCGATTGCGAGCGAGATTGCGATACAGCCGGAACCGGTGCCAATATCCAGAATTATAGGCTTGTCCGCGTTGAGCGCGTCAATCGCCGACGATACAAGTAATTCGGTTTCATCGCGCGGGATAAGCACGTTTTGGTCAACGTAAAACGTGTGACCGAAGAATTCTGCCGAGTTTGTGATGTATTCGACAGGCTCGTCCGCCGCCGCGCGGGAAAGGTAGCCACGATATTTAGCTTGGGTTTCGGTTGAAACTTCCAAATCGCCGAGCAGAAGCTGAGTTTTGCTAATTTCCGCCGCGTGCATAAGAAGAAAACCCGCATCTCGCGGGTTTTCGTTTTTTCCTATTTGAAGTAGTTGTTTGATTGTCATGCAAACTCACGTCCTTAGTAGGCTTAATTACCTACCATTTGTCGTCTTCTTTACTTTCCGGCATAACAGCGATTAGTGCCGCAACGGCGACTTCGATTTGATCATCTTCCGGCTCGCGGGTGGTAATACGTTGTAGCGATATTCCCGGCGCGCTTATCGCGCGGGTGAAAGGATTAGAGTGCCGTCCGGCGAATTTGATAATTTCATACGAAAGTCCCGCAACGACAGGCAAAAGCGCAAGGCGCAAGCCCAAACGGATGTACCAATTGTCCCATGAAATAAAGGAGAACACCAAAACCGACACAACCATAACGATTAGCAGAAAACTTGTGCCGCAACGCGGGTGGAACCGCGAATGTTTCTTCACATTTTCGACGGTCAGATCGTCGCCGTTTTCATAGCAGGCGATTGCCTTATGCTCTGCGCCGTGGTAGGCGAACACGCGTTTGATGTCTTTCATTTGCGACACTAAAATCAGGTAAGCCAAGAAAATCGAAATACGAATAATCCCTTCAATCAGTGTTAATATTACGCTGATTGCGACTTCGTTTTCGATAAATCCGCCTGCGAATTCGGCGATGAAATCTCTCGCGAATCCGACGATAACCGCCGGAAGCAGCATAAACATACCGATTCCGATGATAAGCGAGAAAAACAGCGAAATGTACATAACGATTGATATGGCTTTTTCGTTGCCGAGACGGCGTTCAAGCCAAGCTTCAAATCGTGACGGTTCTTTCGGAGTTTCGTTGCCGTCGTCATCTTCTTCCAAATCAAAGAAAGACGCGGAAAACATCAGCGCCTTAACTCCCATAACCATAGAATCGAAAAAACCGACACAACCGCGAATAATCGGCAGTTTTACGATTTTACTCGTCCTGGATTTCGGGACATCTTTTTCGTCAACAATAATCTCGCCGTCAGGTTTTCGAACGGCGGTTGCAAGTAGTTTCGGTCCGCGCATCATAACGCCTTCAATAACCGCCTGCCCGCCGATTGACGTGCGATGGATTTTATCTTTTTCTTTTGTCATAATTTTATCCCTTTTGCGGGCTTAAAAAAGCCTATTATTCCGTTATGCCAAAACGCTTACGGAATTTGTCAACGCGTCCGCCTGTATCAACAAGTTTTTGCTTGCCTGTGTAGAACGGGTGGCAGCTAGAGCAAATCTCGATACTAACGTTGTCTTTTGTCGAACCGGTCTCAAATGTCGCGCCACACGCGCATTTTATAAGAATGTCTTCATTATAAGCAGGATGTATTCCTTCTCTCATGGTTGTTTCACCTCTTTCAGAATTTGAACGAATAATATTATATCATATATATTTTAAAAATGCAAGTGTTTTTTTAAGATTAACAAAGTCACAGACATTTGCGCCTGCGGGCGCAGGCTTTTTCGGGTCCATCCCGAGGGCGTGTGTCCTGCCGGACGGGCGATAAGGGCTCTGCCCTTATCAATCCCGGTCGCCTATGGCGGCAAACGCCAAAAAGCGGCGATTTGCGCCAAAGCCGGCGACGATAAAAGCATTAGTTAGCGAACCGCATTCGCGGAAAGACTAGCGAGATATAACGCCGCTTAAGTCGAGACCGACCCGCGCCTAAAAGCGCGAGATATTCTAAGATAGGGGCGAGTTGTTCGCACTTGCTTCCGCGCCACGTGTGCTCGGTTTTTGAGCACGTGCGTGAGCGCGGCGCTTTTGATCAAACTTTTGGCGCGCAAAAGTTTGCTGGATTGGCAAGGACTGGTCCTTGCCGCGCCGCGCGCGCCCGCGCAACGC
>WRAG01000029.1 GCA_009780345.1 Oscillospiraceae bacterium | reverse complement strand
ACGTGTGCTCGGTTTTTGAGCACGTGCGTGAGCGCGGCGCTTTTGATCAAACTTTTGGCGCGCAAAAGTTTGCTGGATTGGCAAGGACTGGTCCTTGCCGCGCCGCGCGCGCCCGCGCAACGCTACAGCGGCTCCGCTGAAAAATGGTTGACAATCCTACGAAAAGTATGCTAATATAACCTCATGGATAAAGTGCTTATTGCAATGAGCGGCGGCGTTGACAGCAGCGCGGCGGCGTGGATTTTAAAAGATAAAGGGTTTGACTGCGTTGGGGCGATGATGAAACTTTACGACGGCGAGGGTAGCTGTTGCTCGCTTGCCGACGCGGAGGACGCGCGTTTGGTCGCGTTTCGGCTTGGAATTCCCTTTTATGTGTTCAATTTTACCGGCGATTTCACCGAGCAGGTGATTGACCGGTTTATTTGCGCGTACCAAAACGGCGCGACGCCGAATCCGTGTATCGATTGTAACCGCTATTTAAAATTCGACCGATTTTTACGGCGCGCCGACGAAATTGAATGCAAATATATCGCGACGGGGCATTACGCACAGATTGAGCAGGGTGAAAACGGACGATGGCTGCTTAAAAAAGGACTGGATAGCTCGAAAGATCAAAGTTACGTTCTGTATGCAATGACGCAGGAGCAGTTATCGCGGACGTTGTTGCCGCTTGGCGGAATGGAGAAGTCGGAGGTTCGCAAAGTTGCGGCGGAGCAGGGGTTTATCAATGCCGATAAAAAGGATAGTCAGGATATTTGCTTTGCGCCCGACGGCGATTATGCCGGAGTTATTGAAGAGCATACAGGAACGAAAGCTGAAGCGGGCTTCTTCAAAGATACGGCGGGCAATATTTTGGGCGAACATAAGGGGATTATTCACTATACCGTCGGGCAGCGCAAGGGTTTAGGAATCGGCGGAAATGCCGAGCCTTTGTATGTTTGCGAGGTGCGTCCGCAGAGTAATACCGTAATTTTGGGCGGGAATGATGATTTGTACTCTAAGGCGCTGATTGCGAATGATATTAATCTGATTTCGGTGGATAGGATTGGCGAGCCGATACGCGTGAACGCGAAGATTCGCTATCGTCACGCGGAGCAGCCCGCGACGGTGTGGCAGATTGACGATGATACGATTAAGGTTGAGTTTGATGAGCCGCAGAGGGCGATTACGAAAGGGCAGGCGGTTGTTTTGTACGATGGAGATATGGTTGTTGGCGGCGGAACGATTGTGGGTAGTGAATAATAGAAAAAAGCCGCTAATGCGGCTTTTTGTTTTCGAATTTATTTCCGAAAAAACGGTATTTTCTTCAACGCGATATACAAAATCGATCCAAGTCCATAACAAGCGATAACCTGCCCGATTCCAACCGACAGCATTACAAAATACATAGGAACCGTAGGATACCAAAGAAAATGCACAAAACTTCCGACAATAATCGCGTTTACTAAAACCGGCGGAATCATGGCGGTTAAAAACGTCGGAAGTTCTTTAATTCGAGTTGCCGCCAAATCTTTTCCGATTTGATAAGTCATTGTTGCGGCGATAAGTGTGGCAAGGCTTCCGAATATGATATCGACAATATTTGGCGTCGGAGAGAGGATATTCGCAATCAAGCAACCGACAAACAAACCGGGAATTGCCGCCGGCGTAAACAGCGACAAAACAGCTAACGCTTCGGATATGCGAATTTGAATCATTCCATAGCTCCACATCATGTTGGCAAGCGTTACCGCCACATAAATCGCGGCAATAATGCCGCTTTGCGCCAAAAGGCGCGGGGTAAACAAACTTTTTTTCATAGACATATAAATGTCCTCCTTATTGGTTTTCGGCTAATTGCCGTTGCGCAGTAAAGGTCTGCGTATGTAAATTTAATAATTTGACTTTAATAATGTGCCGTGTTATCTTTATTCAAGCAAGCACCAAAAAACACCGAATTTGTCAATAAAGGCAACCATACATGGACTATAATTACAAGCTCCTAATTTAGTAATTACGAAACTGCCTTCTTTCAAAACTTCAAATCCCTGCTTAACTTTAGCCGCGCCGCCTTCTCCAAAATGCAAACGAATTTGCATTGTATTTCCCGAAATCCTTTCTTTTTTGGAAAGGAACTGAACTGCTTCTTCCAACGGCGAATCTTGAAATTTTAACATATATTTTGCCTCGGCAATTGCCAAGGTTTGTCCATAGATATTAAGTTCAGCATGATAATATGTTCCATCACCTTCATCACTGGGGATTGTCCATGTTAATTCTGCGTTAAACGCCTTTTTGTACAATTCTATCGCTTAGTCACTACCATTAACATAAATCTGCATAAATGACCTATTCATAATTACCTCCACTAATATAAATTTCCCGAGACAACATACTCGCTCCGCCTCCCGCTAAAATTTCCCCTGCTTCAACCAAACGATCAAAACCGCTATATCCGACGGCGAAACGCCGGAAATCCGCGACGCCTGCCCCAACGAGTGCGGACGGATTTTCGTCAATTTCTGTCTCGCCTCAATCCGCAAGCCTGTGATTCTCTCGTAATCAATATCGTCCGGCAACTTTTTATTCTCCAACTTTTTAAACTGATTAATATGCGAAAGTTGCCGCGAAATATAGCCCGCGTATTTTATCGAAACTTCCACTTGCTCAAACACGTCGGCGGGCAAGATTTCCCGCGCTTTATCAATTTGCGCAAGTGCTTTATACGTAATTTCCGGGCGTTTCAGCAATTCCGCCGCGCGGATTCCCGTCGAAACTTCCGAACTGTTCTGCTCTTTTAAAAATTCCAAAACCGCCGCAGTCGGCGGGAATATCACCTTTTCGAGCCGCTTAATTTCCGCGGCAACTTGTTCATATTTTCGCAAGAATCGATCATATCGCTCCTGCGAAATCAGCCCGACTTCGTATCCAAGCGGCGTCAACCGCGCGTCAGCATTGTCCTGCCGCAAAATCAACCGATATTCCGACCGCGAGGTCATCATTCGGTACGGCTCTAACGTCCCTTTGGTAACCAAATCGTCAATCAGCGTTCCGATATACGCCTCGCTGCGGTCAATAACCACCGGCGGCAAGCCTTGTAGCTTCCGCGCGGCATTTATGCCGGCGACAAGTCCTTGCGCGGCGGCTTCTTCATATCCGCTTGTGCCGCAAAACTGCCCTGCGCCGTAAAGCCCCGAAATTGCCTTAAACTCCATTGTCGGCGCAAGTTGCAACGGATTTATGCAGTCATACTCAATCGCATACGCATACCGCATAATGTGTGCATTCAACAATCCCGGCAAAGTGCGCAGCATTTGCTCCTGCACGTCCTGCGGCATACTGCTCGAAAACCCTTGAATGTACATCTCTTCGGTGTTAAGCCCCATCGGCTCGATAAAAAGCTGATGCCGATCCTTATCGGGGAATCGCACAATTTTATCCTCAATCGACGGACAATACCGCGCGCCGATTCCCTCAATTCCGCCCGAATACATGGGCGAACGGTGCAAATTTTCATGAATAATCCGATGGGTTTCCTCATTCGTGTATGTGATATAACATTTCACTTGATTTTCCATAGTCTCAACCGTCGATTCAAACGAAAACGGCGTAATTTCATCGTCTCCCAATTGCTCGCCAAGCACCGAATAATCGATAGTTTTCGCGTTAACCCTCGGTGGCGTTCCCGTTTTGAACCGAAAAAGCTCAATCCCCAACTCCCGCAAACAATCGGACAATTGATTCGCGCCGAACAGCCCGTCGGGTCCGCTGTCCACCGCGTATTCGCCCATAATAATGCGGGATTTCAAGTAAGTTCCGCTCGCGATAATCACCGCGCGGCAAGGGTGAACCGCGCCCGCCGCCGTTTGCGCCGACACAACCGCGCCGTTCTCGACGTTTATCTTCACAATCTCGCCCTGCAAAATATCCAAATTCTCCTGCAATTCAAGGCGATGCTTCATTTCGTCCTGATATTGCCGCCGATCAATCTGCGCGCGCAACGAATAGACTGCCGGCCCTTTTCGGCGATTCAAAATCCGCGATTGAATAAACGTCTTATCCGCAACCTTTCCCATTTCGCCGCCAAGCGCGTCAATCTCCCGCACAAGATGCCCCTTCGCCGTTCCGCCGATACACGGATTGCACGGCAGATTAGCGACACTGTCCAAACTTACAGAAAAAAGAGCGGTTTTGCACCCAAGTCTCGCGGCGGCAAAAGCCGCCTCAATCCCCGCGTGTCCGCCGCCGATTATTATAATGTCATAAGGTTTTGCTGTTCGTAACATACTATTTGCCAACTCTCAAATCCCCGCTTTCAAGATGTATAATTTCATAATTCCCGACAATCCGCGACGCAACACGCTCGCTGTACATCTGCCCGACTTCGGACGGATTAAGGTTCGTGTTGATAATTGTGCTTTTTCCGTCCAACAAACGCGAGTTGATAATGTCAAAAAAGCTCGACGTCGAAAGTGTCGTCACAAATTCCGTCCCCAAATCGTCAATAATAAGCAAATCAACCGAATAAATAAAATTCAGTTTCTCTTTCAGTTCCCGATTATCCTTTTGTTCGAATTTCGACTGCTGAATCATATCGAAAATGCGATATGCGCTTTGATAATACAAGGTTTTGCCTCGTTCAACCACACGATTGGCAATGCAACTTGAAAGATACGTTTTCCCGCTTCCGACGCTTCCGAAAACAAAGAGATTACTGCCATTTTCGTCAAAATTTTCAGTGAAATTCTCGGCAATCTTCACAATATGCTTCACACTGTCAAGATTCTGCGAAAACAGAGAATAATCAAAATTTTCAAACGTTTGCGCCTGCATAAGTTTCGTAAGATTAGAATTTTCCATCACTTGCTCGGTAATCAGCCGCTCGAGGCACTTACACCGCTCGGTTCCGATAAAACCGGTATCGCTACACGCCGCGCAATCGAAAATTTCATCCAAACACCGCGCGGGATATCCGTTTGCGGTCAGCAAATTGTCTCGCTCGGCTTGCAACGAGATAATACGCTGTTTGATATGTTCAAAATTGTTGTTATGCGATAAAATGCACCGCGCCAACGCCGCTCCCGCGTCCATTAACTGCCGCTCGATTTCAGCGATTCGCGGCAACCGAGAATACACCGCATTTCTGCGGCGCGCGGTTTCGTCCATATTATTTTTTCTTGTTTGCGCCAGCTTCTCGAGCGCAAGTCCGTATGCTGATTTCATTTTTTTAACTCCTTTTTGCGCCCAACGGGCGCGGAGTTTTTAGGGCTTTGCCCTAAAAACCCAATATTCGGGACCATCCCGAGGGCTTATGACCTGCCGGTCGGGCATTAAGGGCTCTGCCCTTACGGTAGGTTTCAGCCAATCGAACTGCGGCAAAAACCGCCTTGCTCTCTTGGGAAACCCTCAAGGACGAACCGTTAGCCAAAACAAGTTTTGGACGGTTCAGCCATAATCCCGGTCGCCTATGGACGCAAACGCAAACCCCGCGATTTGCGCCAAAGTCGGCGACAGAAAAGCCGGGTTAGTGAACCGCATTCGCGGAAAGACTAGCAAGATATAGCACTGCGCTCGGACGAAAGCAGTATTCATACTCACTAATCTTTCCGCGAATGCGGCTATCTCACCCAATAAGCGGCGCGCTTTTAATAGCGCCATAGCGCGTTTGCGCCGCAAGTTTGATAAAACTTTTTAAAGTTTTTCGGGGATTGATAAGGGTGTTTGATAACACCCTTATCGCTCTGCGGCAGCCGACGCACATATGCGCTTGTCAGCGCAAGACATCCCGCCGCCACAGCGGCAAAAATGGGTTTTTAGGGCAAAGCCCTAAAAACCTCGCGCCCGTTGGGCGCAAAACGGTCTAAGGCGCGTTGCGCCTTACTACCCCCGATTCATCTTCTGCTTCGCCGCCTCGGCGTAATCCACACCGCTTGTTCCCGCAAAATTGTTAAACTTCGATGGTTTCACCGTTCCGCCGCCGCTTGCCGGCGACCGTGACGATTTATACTCCGCCTCGTGGGCGGCAATTTGATCGACAGTTTTTATTCCTGCTTTAATCCAATTTTCGAAAATTCGATTCATATAAGCGCAGCTAAACTTACCGCCCGTTCCGTTTATCATACGCTCGTAAGCAACCGGCACAAGTTCAAGCGGCACTTTCATATCATTCGCCCAACTGCGGATAAATTGTTCCTCGGTTTGTGTTAGCTTACGGTCGGCAATACCCAGCGCGTGCCTGATTTTGTTTTCCCGTTTCGCGCGTTGTTCCAACTTTTTTATATGATGTTCGGCGTCGTCAACCGTCATGATTCCTTTTTCCGCCCAATCAATCGCGATTTTTTCGATATATCGCATGTTCCGCTTTTCCCGCCCAACGGCATATGTAAGCATCATCACCGCAACCTCCGCCGGAAATTCGTAGTAATCGTAAAACGAATACAAAATCTGAATATCGGTGGCGGAAAGGGTTTTGCCAAGCAAAACCTGTGCGTGTTTGTAAAGAAAGTTGAGGTTTTTATCCCGATCAATCGCGGCGGTGATTTCGTCGATTTTATAAGTCGGTCGCATCTGCTCATTCGCAACTTCGCTCGAAGGTCCCGCTTTCACGTTGCCGGAAGTTTCTGCCGCAACCCAAAAATCATATGCGCGCTTTAAATCCGCAGGGGTTAATTCCAGCGTTTTCGCAATTTCGATGATTTTAAGAAAATTATCCACTGATTTCCCCCTAAGTTCGCATAATCTCAATGTTGGCAAATAATTGAGTGCAGTTTGGTGTTTGGACTGACCGCCGCGTGTCGTGTACACGCAAGGGAGGGAAAACGCCAAAATGTACCAATTATTTGCCAACGCAGAAATTCGCGAAAACTTCGTCAATAATCTCTTCCTGCACAGTCGTTCCGACGATTTCGCCAAGTGAGGTCAAAACCTCTTCCAAATCAACCGATAGCAAGTCCCGCGGCACACCGCTTTCCGCGCCTTCAATCAATCGTTCAACCGCCAACCCTGCGCGCAGCAGCGCCTCGCGGTGCCGCTCACGAAAAATGTACACATTTTCGCCCGAAATTTCGCCGAGTTTAAATTTTTCGGCGATGATTGATTCAAGCTCCGGAACCCCTGAAACTTCGCCGTTTGACGGCGTTGAAGTTGAAACAACTTCGACGTCCGGCAAATCCAACGCCGCGCGCAGCTCGGTATGGTTATACCGCGCGGGCAAATCGGACTTATTCGCAATCAATATCACATTTTTCCCGCCGCAAAGCCGGGCAATCGACAAGTCTTCCGTTGTAATTTCAGCAGACACATCCACCACAAACAGCACCAAATCCGCGGTTTCAACATTCGAAATCGTCCGCTCGATTCCAAGTTTTTCAACGGCATCAATGCTTTGGCGAATTCCCGCCGTATCGATAAGGCGCAACGAAACGCCGCGCAAATTCACATATTCCTCAATTGTGTCGCGGGTCGTCCCCGCCACATTTGTCACAATCGCGCGCTCCTCGCGAAGCAGCGCGTTCAAAAGCGACGACTTGCCGACGTTCGGCTTGCCCGCGATAACGGTTCCGATTCCGTCTCTTAACATTTTACCTGTTTTGAAGCCGTCTTGCAAGTCTTTTATCGAAATTTGTATGTTTTTGACGGCGGAAATAAATTCCATATCTTCCATTTCCTCGATTTCTTCAGGAAAATCAGCAATCGCCGCGATATGCGCCGCAAGAAGCAAGCCCTCCGCGCGAATCGCGTTAATCCGCTCGTGAAGCCTGCCAATCGCGCTGTTCGTAGCATTTTTCAGTCCTAACTCCGAACTTGCGTGAATTATATCGATAATCCCCTCGGCGCGGGTAAGGTCGATGTTGCCGTTAATAAACGCGCGGCGGGTAAACTCGCCCGGCTCGGCAAGCCGCGCGCCGCTTTCGATCAACGCCGACAAAATCGTGCTTGCCGCCATATATCCGCCGTGGCAGTTGATTTCCACCGTCGGCTCGCCTGTGTACGACGATTTTGTGAAAACGGCGACAAGCGCTTCGTCAATAATATCATTTTCGTCGTTCGGTTGATGAATCAAGGTTAACATAAGTTTGTGGCTCTCCGCGTTATGCAAATTATGTAACCCTGCGTCTTTATTATGTAACTTTGTAATTTTTTGCGCGATTTCTATCGCATTTTCTCCGCTTACGCGCAAAACGGCAATTCCTCCAACTCCGATAGGAGTAGCAATTGCCGCAATGGTGTCGTTTTTCATATGTTTTTCTCCTTTTTGCCGCGACGGCGGCAGGCGTTGCGCGGGCGCGCGCAAGGTTGTTTTGCGCTGACAAGCGCATATGTGCGGCGGCTGCCGCAGAGCGACAAGGGCTAATCGTAGCCCTTGTCAATCCCCGAAAAACTTTTCGAAAAGTTTTATCAAAACAGGCGGCGCACACGCGCTATAGCGCTATTGTGACCGCGCCGCTAAAATAGTGCATACAACTCGCCACTCAACCAAGTGCCTACGGCGACAAAAGCCGCAGATTCAACTAGAAACGGCGTTCTCGCTCGCTAGTCTTTCCGCGAATGCGGCTCGCTAACTTTTGTCGCCCTCATGCCAGACGGGCACACACGCGGTTTTTGCGTGGGTCGGCGGCATAGTGGCGACGGTTTGATAAAACTTTGCCGTCAAAGTTTTTCGGGGATTATTAAGGGTGTTCGATAACACCCTTAATGCCACGGCGCAGCCGTGATGCTCCCAGAGCCTCGCTCTGAAAAATGGGTTCAAGGGCATAACTCCCTTAGTTTTTCGTCACATTCTCCGTCAATTCCGCAACGTCTTTTTCAACGTCGGCTTGTGTTTTCATGTCCTCGCTAATTTTATTCACCGCGTGCATAACGGTGGTATGATTCCGTCCGCCGAAGTCGCGGCCAATGTCGGGCAACTTCATATCCGCAACTTCGCGGCATAAGTACATCGCAACCTGCCGCGGATAGGACACCGATTTTGGGCGTCGCTGCGAAACCAGCGAGCCTTTCGGCAAGCTATAATATTTCTCGACCTCGTCGATAATGGACGCGGTTGTAAGTTTTTTCTTGGTAACCGTCATAATGTCTTTGAGCGCCTGTTCCGCAAGCTCTTGCGTTATGCGGTTTGTGCGGCGGATAGAGGCATACGCCAACATTCGTTTAACCGCGCCCTCCAAATCCCGCACGTTCGAGCGGATGTTTTCCGCGACGTATACCAAAATTTCGTCGTCAACCGTCAGATATTCATTTTGAATTTTGTTCCGCAGAATTGCGATTCGCATTTCGAAATCGGGCGGCTGCACGTCGGCGAGCAATCCCATATTGAACCGAGTGCGCAAGCGTTCCTCAAGTTTCGGAATCTCCGCCGGCAAACGGTCGGATGTCAGAACAATCTGCCCGCCGTTTTCGTAAATCGCGTTGAACGTGTGAAAAAATTCCTCTTGAAATCCGTCTTTTCCGCCGACGAACTGAACATCGTCCACCAAAAACAGGTCAACGTTGCGATACTTATCATGGAAATCCTGAATGGATTTTTTGTTATTTTTTTGCGATAAAATTGAGTTTACATAGTCGTTTGTGAACTTTTCGGTTGTAACGTACATGATTTTCAAGTCGGGGTTCAAGTTTTGCGCGTTATTCGCGACGGCGTGAAGAAGATGCGTTTTGCCAAGCCCGCTTCCGCCGTAGAGGAATAAGGGATTGTAAAGGCTTCCGATATTTTCGGATACGGCGACGCCCGCCGCGTGCGCGAGACTGTTGTTATTGCCGACAACAAAGTTTTCGAAAGTGTATTTCGGGTTAAACACCTTGCCGATGGTTGCGGGAACGGATTGCTCAGCCACAGGAGCGTCGTCTTCAACGCTTATAACCTCGATTTGATAATTTTTGCCGGTTGCGCCTGTCAATGTGCTTTCGATTAAGGAATAATACTTCGTCATAATCATGTTTTTGTGTACGCCGGACGTGACGCTAAGCGTTAAAGTGTCAGCGGATAGCGAAACGGGCTCTATCGGCTTAAACCACGTAAGAAAAGAGACGTCGGAAATTTCTTCCCGAAGCACGTTTAAAACGCCGTCCCATATAGGTTTCACGTCTTGCTTTGTATGTAAATCTTGCGCTAATGCCGTTTGCATAATAACCTCCGCCTTGGATATAAATAATTGCCGTCTCGAAAAAAGAGATGGAAAAATAGTATAACAAAGATTTTATGAAAATACAACAATAAAATTAAATTTTGGTTAAATATTTTTTATTGACTGGATATCTTAAATGTGTTATGATACAATAAGTGTAATTTAGGCATTAATAACTGCGCATTCAATTAGTGTGGTACAGTTGAAAAGGAGTGAATATACATATGACAAGAAGCGGAAGTTTGAAACTGGTTTTATTACTTATATTTTGTGTTTTATTGATGTTTATGTCGGTTGCGCTTGGGGTTTTCGGCGCGAATGGATTTTTCGTCGCGAATCGCGGCGCGAATATGGAACTTATATATATTGATGACAACCACGGCGTTGGGCTTGCCAATATATTATTTATAGGGATTGACGATCATGGGCTTGCGGACACATTAATGCTTGTAAGCATTAACGGAATCACAAATCGTGTGAACATTCTATCCATTCCGAGGGATACAAGGACGGCGTTTGGGTCTCGTTTTGGTAAAATAAACGAAGCTTACGCAGCCGGGCGGCAAGCGGTTCGGCGCGGCGACGTGCAAGAACCGGAAGATTTTGTAATAAGAAGGATTCGCGAGCTTACCGGGTTGCCCATTCACTATTTTGTAACCATGTACATGGAAGGATTTATCGAAATAATAGATATACTTGGCGGGGTTGAAATTGAAGTTCCGAACCTTCGAAATGGCGGCATGTTTTACAACGACCCGACTCCGGGCGGCGCGAGAATTAACCTGACGGCGGGATTGCAAACGCTCAATGGCTCGCAGGCGGAGCAATTTGTGCGATTCCGTGGGTTTGACGGAGATATAGGAAGAGTGGATAGGCAACAGCAGTTCGTAACCGCTCTTGCGGAGCAGCATTTGACGATACGGAATATTGCTAACATAAACGCCTTGTTCGGTGCGATAAATGATCATGTCAGAACAAACTTTTCAGCCCGTGATATGATAAGGTATGCTAATTTGGCGAGGGCTGTAAATACTGAGGAAATTCAGTCGTTTCAGGTTCCGGGGCACGGAGCTTGGGTGGGGCAAATTTCATATTTTATTCCGAATTTAAGAGAACTTGAAGCCATTGTTGACGAGCATTTTGTGTTAAGATTAGACGCTGAACCGAACGATGTTGAGAATGGCGATGCGAATGGCGAGGCTGATGAATAAATTTGTTAATTTTGTAAAATATTAAATAAATGCTTGCTTTTTCCAATAAAATAGTGTATAATATTCATTGTGTGTAATGAAATTGTAACAAAAAAGCAACAAAATTAGGTAGGTGGTTTGGTGAGCGAAAGCAACAAACAATTTTACAGGATATTTAAAAAAGTGAAGGATTATATAGCTTACGGGCTTTTGACGATTGGTATTATGGTCGTTGTCACCGCAAGCGTAAACGCTTCGGGGTACAGACTTGGTTCTGAAATCCTGATTGACGGTGAAACAATCGGATTGGTTGTAAACCGCGACTATGTCCACGCGGCGATTGAACAAGTGAGCGAAGAATTGTACGAACACAATCTTTCGTTTGAAAGAGAGCCGGTTTTCATAGGGCGAGTGGTTTCTCCGTCCGCCGCTATGACGCAAGAGGATGTTAGAAATGCGATCATGTCAACCATTGACAACTTTGTGGAAGGATACGCGTTGGTTGTTGACGGCGAACCTATTTTGGCGCTTGTTAGTGAGGAAGCCGCCGAGTTGGCGCTTGAAAATCATAAAAACAGATATGTGGCGGGCAATATTTCGAATGACTCGATCATTGAATTTGACGCGGAAGTTGAAATAAGCAATCAATTTGTGCCGGTCAGCTCGCTTAGAACGGTTGAAGGCGCGCTTTTGGCGCTTGAGCCGGCGTTGGGTGTGCGACATACGTTTGTGAAACAGTATGTTGAGGAAATTCCGTACGAAGTTGAACGAGTGAATGACTATCAATTATATAGAGGAAGAACCGCAGTCGGGCAAGCGGGGCAAAGAGGTGAAGACGCTATCATCGCGCGGGTGGTTCAAGTGAACGGCGTTGAAGTGCATAGCGATATATTAGAGCGAACGACGCTTCGTCAACCGACGACGCGAATTGAGCGAATCGGGCAAGCGGAGCCTCCGCCGACAATCGCGCACGGTCGATTTATTCGTCCGGCGGCGGGAACGTTGACTTCAAGGTTTGGACGAAGATGGGGAAGAATGCATAACGGCATTGACATCGCAGGTCCGGTTGGAACTTATATCAGGGCCGCCGACGGCGGGATTGTTACTTTCTCGGGTTGGGACGGTGGATTTGGTAATATCGTAAGAATTAACCACGAAAACGGATATTCAACATGGTATGCGCATAACAGCGCGAACCTTGTAAGGGTTGGCGAGCGTGTTGCGCAAGGTCAAGTAATCGCAAGAATGGGAAGTACCGGAAGCAGCACAGGGTCGCACTTGCATTTTGAGGTTCGGCGAAACGGCGTGCCGGTTGATCCGTGGCCGTTGATAAACAGATAATATTGAATAGAGATATATTGGGCGTGTTGACAAAGTTGACACGCCTAAAAATTCAATAGACCTGCCTAAAAAGTGCCGTGACAGGTTATCGGCAGGTCTAATAGAAGAGAGGGAAAGTCGGTGTTGGATAAAAAAATACTGGTTGTGGACGACGAAAAGCCTATAGTTGATATATTAAGATTTAATCTGCAAAAAGAGGGATACGGAGTGATTGAGGCTTATGACGGCGAGGAAGCGGTGAAAAAAGCCGCGGATCATAATCCTGATTTGATTTTGCTTGACGTTATGTTGCCGAAACTTGACGGGTTCGGCGCGTGTAAAAAAATTCGAGAGAAGCAGTCAACACCTATTCTTATGCTAACTGCGCGCGAGGAAGAGGTTGACAAAGTTTTAGGGCTTGAACTTGGAGCGGACGATTATATCACAAAACCGTTCAGCGTTCGTGAACTTATGGCGCGAATCCGCGCGAATATGCGCCGCAACAGCGGAGAGGAACTTGGCAGAGCGGACGATGTTGAACGAATTGACATTGGCGAATTTGTTTTGGATTGCAACAAATACGAGCTGTTCCGCGGGGAGGAGCTTATTTATCTAACAGTGCGGGAATTTGAGTTGCTTAAATTCTTTTCGTTGAAGAAAGATAAAATTTTCTCGCGAGAAAGTTTGCTTGAGCAGGTTTGGGGATACGAATATTACGGCGATGTTCGAACGGTTGATGTTACGGTTCGCCGCTTGCGTGAGAAGATGGAAGAAGATCCGTCGAATCCGCAGTACATAAAAACCAAACGCGGCGTTGGGTATTATTTAGCGAAGTAGGTTGCGCCCAACGGGCGCGAGGTTAAGGCGCGTTGCGCCTTAGACTGGAAAACTTTTGAAAAAAGTTTTGCAAAATTTGCGCCTTCGGCGCGAATTTTTAGGGCTTTGCCCTAAAAATCCATATTCAGAGCGAAGCTCTGGAGCAATGTGTCCTGCCGGACAGGCGGTAAGGGCTCTGCCCTTGCCAATCCCGGTCGCCTATGGACACAAACGCCAAAAAGCGGCGATAACAGTTGAAACTCCTCGCATAAAACGCTTCGGAGGGCTAAATCTCTAAGCAATAAATTGCTAAGATCTTTATGCCAAGCCGGCGACGAAAAAACGTAGATAGCCGCGTTCGCGGAAAGATTAGCGAGACATATCGCCGTATCAGTCGAGATTGCGGCTTTTGCCGCCGTAGGTGCTTGACTAATGCGTAGATGTTTGCATATCTTATAAGCGGCGCGCTTTTAATAGCGCCATAGCGCGTGTGCGCCGCAAGTTTTGATAAAACTTTTTTAAAAGTTTTTCGTGGATTGACAAGGACTTCGATAAGACCTTGTCGTCCTGCCCTGACAAGGGCAAAAGGCTACAGAGCCTCGCTCTGAATAAAGGTTTTAAAGGCAAAGCCTTAAAAACTCGCCGCAGTAGGCGGCAAAAATAAAAAGGACGTGAGAATATGGCGAATTTTTGCGGATCATGTGGAAAAGCGATAAATTTGGGCGGAAACTTTTGTGATGCTTGCGGCGCGCCGTTAAATAATACGCAGCCGCAGCAAAGACCCGTATATCAACAGCCGCATCAGCAACAGTCGCACAGCTATCAACCGCCTCCGCCTCAACCCGGGCAAGCGGCGCAGCAGTTGTTAAAGAGTTTGAATACTCGATTAACTCTTACGGCTACGTTTTGGATTGTCGCGGCGTCTGTGCAGTTTCTAATTGGAATTATATTTTTGATAGCGGGAATAGCAATGATGGCAAGTCCATGGCAAGATACGCAGATAGGCGGCGTGATTTTCGCGATCGTCAGCGTGGTTCTTCTTATAGTCGCAACCTTAAATTTGATTCTTGGAATTTCAGATTTCAAGTTTAAGACAAAAATCCGCACCGCGCCGGTGGGAATTGTTCGTAGATACGAGCCGCTTGGCGGAAAAGTGGGATTGATAGTTTACGCCGCATTTTTTGGCGGATATTTCGGACTTGCTTCGGCGATAATTAATGTTGTCACGCGAAGTTTTGTTCTTGATAACCGGCAACAATTTTTAGAACTTGAGAATCAAGTGAGACAATAAAAGAGCCTTTGGCTCTTTTTTTATGCGAAAATGCTTGCATTTTACTGAAATTCGTGGTAGAATGAATGACGCAATGCGTAATATCGCAAGAAAGAGATTAAGTTGGAGGGACAATATATATATGTTAGAGAAAAAATGGTGTATTCAAGAATTTGACAAACCGAGAGTGGTTGAGATTGCGAATGAATTTAGAATTTCGCCTCTTACGGCGGTTGTTATGTATAATCGGGGAATTCGTGAAGACGCCGATGTGGAAAAGTTTTTGTCGAAGGATTTTAACAATTTGTACGACCCCTTTTTGCTGAAAGATATGAAAAAAGCGGTTGACCGCATTAAACTTGCGGTGAAGAATAAAGAGAAAGTTACCATTTACGGCGATTATGATGTTGACGGAATTACCAGCATTGTTATTTTGCATAAGCATTTGACGTCTATGGGGCTTGAAGTTGGATATTACATACCCGACCGAATGGAAGAAGGCTATGGAATCAACAAAGACGCGCTTAACAAGATCAAAGCTGACGGAACGACTCTTATGATTACTGTGGACACGGGCATTACCGCGTGCGACGAAACGGAATACGCTCGCGAGCTTGGGATAGACTTGATAATCACCGATCATCATGAGTGTAAAGAGCAAACGCCGAACGCGGTCGCGACCATTGATCCGAAGCAGAAAGATTGCAGCTATCCGTTTAAGAACCTTGCCGGCGTTGGCGTGGTTTTCAAGCTGATTCAAGCTTTAGAGAAGCCGACCGAGCTTCCTGTTTTGATTGAAAAATATTCGGACTTACTTTGTTTGGGGACGGTTGCGGACATTTCTCCTCTTGTGGACGAGAATAGAGTGATTGTAACCGAAGGATTATCTCGCTTTAAGGAAAGCAAAAACCTAGGATTGCGAACTCTTGTGGAAATGTGCGCGAATAATGTTAAAAATATCACTACCACCACGATTGGATACTTAATCGCGCCGCGTATTAACGCGTCGGGTCGGCTTGGGTGCGCTTCGCGAAGCGTGGAATTGTTCCTGACCGAAGATGAAGCTGAGGCGCAACGGCTTGCGAAGCTTATTTGTGAGGAGAATCAAAGGCGTCAGGAAACCGAGCAAAAGATGTTTGCCGAGGCGCTTGAATACATCGAAAATCATCCGGAAATATTAAATGACAAGGTTTTGGTTATCGCTCACGAAGACTGGCATCATGGGATTGTGGGGATTGTTTCATCGAAGATTACCGAGAAGTTTTATAAGCCGTCGATTTTGTTCGCGGTAGACGGAAAGACCGCGAAAGGTTCGGGGCGTGGAATTATTGGGTTTAACCTTTTCGAGGCGCTTGAGAATAGTTCCGATTTGCTTGATAATCACGGTGGACACGAACTTGCGGCGGGGCTTTCGATTCAAACTGAAAATATCGAAAAGTTTCGTAAGAAAATCAATGAATACGCTAAAGAAAATGTTATCGAGGACATGAAACCGATTATTAATATCGACGCGATTGTTAAAGTTCCGTTCGTGACTATGGAGATGTATCACGAGTTGAACAGGCTTCAGCCGTACGGAGCGGGGAACAGCGCGCCTGTGTTCGCGATTAACGGAATTAAGATTCATAGAATCAGTCAAACCGGTGAAAAGCGGCATATTCGCGCGACATTGCTTAAAGAGAAGAAGTATTTCGACACGGTCGGATTCGGAATGGGGGATTGTATTAACGAATTCTCCGAAGGAGATTTGGTTGACGTTGTGTTTGGGATAGATATTAACGATTATCGCGGAATGGTGAATTTGCAGTTGGTTTTGAGGGATATACGGAAGGCGCAGGTTTAGGGCTTTGCCCTAAGACCGTTTTGCGGCGACAGCCGCATAGGTTTGCGCCTACGGCGCTGTTTTTAGGGCTTTGCCCTAAAAAACCATTTTTGCCGCTGAGGCGGCAGGCGTTGCGCGGGCGCGCGCGGCGCGGCAAGGACCAGTCCTTGCCAATCCAGCAAACTTTTGCGCGCCAAAAGTTTGATCAAAAGCGCCGCGCTCACGAACACGTTCAAAAACCGAGCGCACGTGGCGCGGAGGTTAGGTGCAAACATAGCACCCTACCCTAAAACATCTCGCGCTTTTAGGCGCGGGTCGCTCTCGAACGAGCGCGGTGTTCTCGCTCGCTAATCTTTCCGCGAATGCGGCTAGCTAACCCAGCTTTTCTGTCGCCGGCTTGGCATAAAGCTCTTAGCAGTTTACTGCTTAGAGATTTAGCCCTCCGAAGCGTTTTGTGCGAGGAGTTTCATCTGTTATCGCCGCTTTTTTGCGTTTGCGTCCATAGGCGACCGGGATTATTAAGGGCAGAGCCCTTAATGACCGCCTGTCAAGGCATACGCCCTCAGAGACGGTCTCTGAATAATGGGTTGTAGGGCAAAGCCCTAAAAGCCCTGTGCCGCAGGCGCAAATTTTGCAAAACTTTTTTAAAGTTTTACAGTTGAGGTATCCTTATGGACAAAAAACTCAAAAACCTAATTAAAAAAATACAAAAATACAGCCCTTTCGCCAACATTGCGTTGGTGGAGAGGGCTTATAACTATGCGCAAATGAAGCATGAGGGGCAAACCCGCGTTTCCGGCGAGCCGTTTGTCACGCACCCAATCGAGGTTGCGAACATTCTTGCGGAGATGGAGCTTGATATTGACTCCATCGTTGCCGCGCTTCTTCACGACACGGTGGAGGATACCGACAGCACACACGCGGAAATTAAGGAAAAGTTCGGCGAGCATGTTGCTATGTTGGTTGAAGGGGTAACGAAACTTGACAAAATCCCATACAGCACGAAAGAAGACGAGCAGGTTGAGAACCTTCGCAAGATGTTTTTCGCGATGGCGAAAGATATTCGCGTGATTTTGATTAAACTTGCCGACCGGATTCATAATATGCGAACGCTTAAATCGCTTCCTGAATACAAACAGCGGGAAAAGGCGCGGGAAACCTTGGAAATTTATGCGCCAATCGCGCACAGGCTTGGTATGTCAAAAGTTAAGTGGGAGCTTGAGGATTTATCGCTTAGGTATATTGATCCGATTGGATATTACGAAATTGTTGATAAGATTTCGCAGAAACGCGCTGAACGGGAAGCGTTTATTAATAAAATTATGCAGATTTTTCGAGATAAGCTGGCCGCTGAGGGAATTAAAGGGTTTGTCGAAGGGCGTCCGAAGCATTTTTACAGCATATATCGCAAAATGTTCGCGCAAAACAGCGGAATTGAAGAAATTTACGACCTTTTCGCGGTGCGGATTATCGTGGATACGGTCAGCGATTGCTATGCCGTTTTGGGGATGGTTCACGAGCTTTATAAGCCTATTCCCGGGCGGTTCAAGGATTATATCGCCATGCCGAAACCGAATATGTATCAGTCGTTACACTCGACGCTTATCGGTTCGGACGGCGTTCCGTTTGAAATTCAGATTCGCACATGGGATATGCACGAGACGGCGGAAAAAGGAATTGCGGCGCACTGGAAATATAAAGAAGGCAAATCCGGCAAGGATGATCTTGACGAAAAGCTTGAATGGGTGCGGCAGTTGCTTGAAATTCAGCAGGATATGACAAATTCCGAGGTTATGCAGACCTTGAAAATTGATCTATTCAGCGACGACGTGTTTGTGTTTACGCCGAAAGGTGATGTGCGGAATTTGCCTGCCGGCTCAACCATTATCGACTTTGCGTACGCGATTCACAGTGAAGTCGGAAACAAAATGATGGGCGGAAAAGTGAACGGTAAGATTGCGACGCTTGATTATATTATCCAAAACGGCGATATTGTTGAGATTATTACGTCGGGACATGTTCACGGACCGTCGCGGGACTGGCTTAAAATTTGTAAAACTTCGCAGGCGCGGAACAAGATAAATCAGTGGTTTAAGAAAGAAAATCGCGCGGAGAATATCGAAAAGGGTAAAGATTTGCTCGAGAAAGACTTCAAAAAAGCGGGCGTGCCGCTCTCTTTCCTAAACTCGGGCGACGTTTTGAATGCGTTCTTGAAGAAGTACAGCTTTAATTCGGTCAAGGACTTCTATTCGTCGTTAGGCTATGGAGGCGCGAATGCGCACAGGCTTGTGACGCGGCTGAAAGACGAGTATAAGAAAACGATTCCCGTGACCGAAGTGAAAGCACCGATTGAACTTATCACCCGCAAAACAAGCCGACCCAATACAAGCGGCGTTGTTGTAAGCGGGATTGATAATTGCTTGATTCGATTCAGCCATTGCTGTAACCCGGTTCCTGGGGACGATATTGTTGGATATGTTACGCGCGGGCGTGGTGTGGCGGTTCACCGCACCGATTGTATCAACATTCTCAATACAAGCCCTGATTCGGAGGAGTTGAATCGCTTTATCCCCGTTAGTTGGTCTGAACAGGCGGAAATTCGCTATCAATCGTTGTTAACAATTACCGCCACCGACAGAGAGGCCTTGCTGGCGGATGTCACGTTGGCGATTAAGGATTTATACCTGCCTGTGCGCGGGTTGAACGCAAGGACGGCGAAGCAAGGCTTGGCGATTTTGGACGTTACGCTGGAGATTAAAAGCGTCGATCAGCTGACCGAAGCGATTAAGAAGTTGCAGGCGATAGATGGGGTTATTTCTGTGGTGCGGCGGCGGCAGTAAAATGAGGGAATACATGAAAATTTACATTACAAATAATACCGATACGGCGGTCTCGCGGGAAATTCGCGGGGTTATTAAATCCGCGGTGAACGAATCGGCTAAGGAAATTATGCCGGGCAAATCGTTTGAGGTCAGCGTTATGCTGGTGAATAACGAAGAAATTCACGCGCTTAATTTTCAGCATCGTAATATGGATAAGCCCACCGATGTTTTGTCGTTTCCGATGATTGAAGATTTTGCCGAGGAATACGAAAATATTCTCGGTGATATTGTGATTTCGATGGAGCAAGCAAAAATTCAGGCGGAAAATTACGAGCACTCGTTTGAACGTGAGATTGGGTTCTTGGCGGTTCATTCTATGCTGCATTTATTCGGATATGATCATGAAACGCCGGAGGATGAGGCGGAAATGTTCGCGGTGCAGGAGAAGATATTGGATAAAATGGGGTTGACGAGATGAAGCGATTTCTGAAAAGCTTTAAGTACGCGTTCGCCGGGCTTTGGTATTGCGTAAGGCGGGAGCGAAATTTCCGTGTCCATCTGGTTGCAATGACGATAGTTATCGCGCTTATGGTGATTTTCGAGTTGGAGCGATATGAAATGATCGCGCTTATATTTGCGATTTGCTTTGTTTTATTTGCGGAAATGGTTAATACGGCAGTTGAACGAGCGGTTGACAACGCGTCAACCGAGTATACTGAAAATGGAAAAGTTGCGAAAGACGTTGCGGCGGGCGCGGTGCTTATATCCGCAATTTTTGCGGCGACTGTCGGATTTATCGTGTTTGGCGAGAGGATATTGGAGGTTATAAGATGAGCAACTATAAATCGGGGTTCGTCGCTATTTGTGGGCGGGCGAATGCGGGGAAATCGACGCTTTTAAATAAAATTATCGGGGAGAAAATTTCTATCGTGTCAAGTAAGCCGCAAACGACCAGAAATTCTATACTCGGCGTGCATACCACCGACCATTGTCAGATTATTTTTGTGGATACGCCGGGGATTCATAAGCCGCGGAACTCGCTTGGCGCGCGGATGGAGAAGTCGATCAAGTCGGCGATTATTGATGTTAACGCGGTGATTTATGTGATGGATTGCACTGTTCGCGACAACGAATGGAATGACGAAGAATCCGCGCTTAAATCGGTTATCCGCGAGGGAACGCCTGTGATTTTGGCGCTTAATAAGGTTGACAAAGTTGCGAAAGAAAATCTTTTGCCGTTGATCGCGAAAGCGCAGGAATTGCACGAATTTGCGGCGATTATTCCCATTTCGGCGCAGAAGGGCGATAATATCGCGCAGTTGCTTGCGGAGACCGAAAAATATATCAATGAAGGTCCGAAATATTTTCCTGACGACGTGATTACCGATCAGCCGGAACGGCAAATTGTTCGTGAAATTATACGGGAGAAAGCGTTGCGGTTATTGAATAAGGAAATTCCCCACGGGATTGCGGTTGAGATTGAAAAGTGGATTGAATCAGAGGAGCGAACGTCGATTTATGCCGCGATTTATTGCGAGAAAAATAGCCACAAAGGAATTGTTATCGGTAAGGGCGGCGAGAAGCTGAAGCAAATCGGGCAAAACGCCCGCGCGGATATTGAAAAATTGCTTGGACATAAGGTATATTTGGAACTTTGGGTGCGGGTTAAGGAAGATTGGCGGAATAGGGAGAGTTTTATCAGTTCGATTATGGATGAGGTTTAGGTTTAAGGCGCGACGCGCCTTAGACCGAAAAACTTTTGAAAAAAGTTTTATCAAAATTATTGCGCCCAACGGGCGCGGGCTTTTAGGGCTTTGCCCTAAAAACCCGCTTTTGCCGCTGCGGCGGCAGGCATTGCGCGGGCGCGCGCGGCGCGTCAAGGACCAGTCCTTGACAATCCAGCAAACTTTTGCGCGCCAAAAGTTTGATCAAAAGCGCCGCGCTCATGCACGTGCTCAAAAACCGAGCACACATGGCGCGGAGGTGAGTGCGATCAACTCGCTCCTAACCAAATGAAATCTCGCGCTTTTAGGCGCGGGTCGCTCTCGAACGTGCGCAGCGGTTTATCTCGCTAATCTTTCCGCGAATGCGGCTCGCTAACCCAGCTTTTTTGTCGCCGGCTTTGGCGCAAATCGCGGTTTTTGCGTTTGCGTCCATAGGCGACCGGGATTATTAAGGGCAGAGCCCTTAATGCCCGTCCGGCAGGACACAATGCCACAGAGCCTCGCTCTGAAAAAGCACACGCCATAGGCGTAAAAAAGGAGAAACATCTATGGCACTGATAAAGGCGCAGGGCTTGGTCATAAAGTCGACAAACTTCGGTGAGGCGAGCAAGATTTTAACTGTTTTAACGCGTGAGTTCGGGAAAATTCAGGTTGCCGCCAACAATGTGCGGCGCGGCAAGTTTATGCGAGGCGCGCAAATATTTTCGTACAGCAATTTTGCCCTTTTCAAAGGGCAAAAATCGCTTTATCGCATGAATGACGTTGATTGCGTCGAGTTTTTCGACCCGCTGCGCGGAGATTTGGAGAAGTTATCGTATGCGAATTATTTTGCCGACATTGCCTGCAATATCACCGGCGAAAACAACGAAGATGAGCGGCTTTTGAGTTTGTTGCTGAACTCGCTTCACTTGCTTTGCAGAGATACCGTTTCGGCGAAGAAGATTAAGGTTGTGTTTGAACTTAGAAGCATGACCGCGGCGGGGTTTATGCCTGATTTTAGCGGTTGCTGCGATTGTCGAACCGAGCGGAATATCGCGAGTTTTGATCTTGTGAACGGCACGGTTCGATGTGGAAATTGCATTAAAGTCGCGCCGAATATTGCCGAGATAAATGACACTTTGCGCGCGGCTTGCCTTTATATCACGCAAGCGGATATGAATAAGATTTTTTCGTTTGATATGCCGGACGAATTGTTAGATTATTTAAGCGGCGTAACCGAGCGATACGCCGCGATACATATTGATAAGCGGTTGCAGAGTTTAGAATATTTGAAGAAGATATTGGGGGGCGTTTAACGGTGGTCAATTTAGGGAACGATTGGGACAGTATTTTAAAGGACGAATTTACGTCGGAATATTATCTGAAATTGCGGCAATTTTTGAAAGAGCAGTATGCGAATTATACCGTTTATCCGTCGATGTATGACATTTTTAACGCGCTCAAACTTGCGGCGTATAACGACGTTAAGGTGGTTATTTTGGGGCAGGATCCGTACCACGGCGTTGGGCAGGCGCACGGATTTTGTTTCTCGGTTCGGGAGGGAATCACGCCTCCGCCGTCTCTTGTGAATATTTTCAAGGAATTAGCAACTGATGTTGGTATGCAAACGCCCGCCGGCGGCGATTTAACGCCATGGGCGAGGCAGGGCGTTCTGCTTTTGAACACTACACTCACCGTTCGGGCGGGCGAGCCAATGTCTCACGCCGGACAGGGTTGGGAAATATTTACCGATAAGGTTATACAGCTTCTAAATGAGCGGGAAACGCCTGTGATATTTATGTTGTGGGGATCGCACGCGCAGAAGAAGACGCAGATTATCACCAACCCGAAACATTTTATACTAAAAGCGCCGCACCCGAGTCCGCTGTCGGCGCATAGAGGATTTTTCGGTTGCCGCCATTTCTCGCAGGCGAATAATATATTGGAAAGTTTAGGACAAACGCCGATAAATTGGAATTTGAATTAAAAATAGGCATATATAGAAAAAAGAGCCGAAAGGCTCTTTTTTTATCCATTTAACTAATCGCCTCTTTCGATTGCTTTATCAATCCTTGGGCGGATTAGCAAGATAATTATACTTCCCGTGAGTGCTGTGAACAATTGGCTCCATGAGAACATTCCCGGAAGCACGACATAGCGCAACATTTCAGGCAAGCGGTATCCGAAAAACGGAACAAGGAAATATATAACTCCGACCCACAAGATTGCGGCTTTTAATGCCGAGCCGATTACTAAGCCTACGCCGAAAGTAGCGAGATTTCGGTTCCTAAACGCGTATGCGCACAAAACAAGCGCGGCGTTTGCCAACGCAATCATCGGAATAAGATATAAAAATCCTGCTATATATGGATTCGGCGCGGTCAGAATCGCAAGCAACGGCGAGATAATCGCAATCGTCAAGCCGGATTTCAGTCCGCCCCAAAGCGCGGCGGCGATTAATACGGCGTTAATCAACGGTCCCGTAATGAACTGCGGGTGAAGAAATCTGAGTTGTTGCGCCGCGATCGCAAGCCCTAAAAGCAAGCCGGTTAAAACTAGTTTTTTAACGTCAGTTTTATTCATAATGTCCTCCTTTGTAATTTTTATCCTCTAAATATGGATTATACACTATTTTTTTATTGACAGCAAGCTATTTTTCCAGTATACTTCTTTATATGATGTAGATTATTTTACGAAAGAAGGACTACTTATGCCCGAAAATTCGAAAATGGTGGAAGCAATAACCTCTATGGATGTTGACTTTGCCAAATGGTATACCGATGTTATCAAAAAGACCGAGCTTGTGGATTATTCCGGCGTGCGCGGATGTATGGTTATGCAACCCTACGGCTACGCGATTTGGGAGAATATTCAAAAAAGCTTGGACGGAATGTTTAAGGAAACAGGGCACGAGAATGTTTATATGCCTATGTTTATCCCTGAAAGCTTGCTTCAAAAGGAGAAAGATCACGTTGAGGGGTTCGCGCCCGAGGTTGCGTGGGTAACGCACGGTGGATCTGAGCCGCTTGCCGAGCGGCTTTGCGTTCGACCGACGAGTGAAACTCTGTTTTGCGAGCATTACGCGAATGTGATACAATCTTATCGTGACTTGCCGAAGCTGTACAATCAGTGGTGTTCGGTTGTTCGGTGGGAGAAAACAACCCGCCCGTTTTTGCGTCATACCGAATTTTTGTGGCAGGAAGGGCACACCGCCCACGCAACACAAGAGGAAGCGCAAGAGGAAACCTTGCGTATGCTTAACGTGTACGCGGATTTTTGTGAGACGCAGTTGGCGATTCCTGTTATCAAAGGGCAGAAAACCGAGAAGGAAAAATTTGCCGGCGCGAACGCGACTTATACAATTGAGAGTTTAATGCACGACGGTCGCGCGCTTCAATCGGGAACGTCGCATAACTTCGGCGACGGCTTCGCGCAGGCGTTTGGCATACAATTTTTGGATGAAAGCAACGAACTTAAATACGCGCATCAAACTTCGTGGGGAATGTCTACCCGAATTATCGGCGCGATTATCATGGTTCACGGCGACGATAACGGGCTGAAACTTCCGCCGAATATTGCGCCGACGCAGTTGGTGATAATCCCTGTTGCCCAGCATAAAGAGGGCGTTTTAGAAAAGGCGAACGAGTTGAAAAAACGTTTATCAGGCGATGGCGGACGGCAGGATGCCGCCCCTACAAAATCGATTCGTGTTAAGTTGGACGATAGCGATAAATCGCCCGGTTGGAAGTATTCCGAGCATGAAATGCGCGGCGTTCCGCTTCGATTGGAAATCGGGCCGCGGGATATTGAGAATAATCAGTGTGTACTGGTTCGCCGCGACACAAGAGAGAAAATTTTCGCGTCCCTTGATAATATTGAGGAGACGATTGCGCAAACTTTGGCGGATATTCAGGCGAATATGCTTGAAACCGCAAGGGCGCGGCGTGATTCTAAGACGACTTCCGCGACTGATTACGCTGATTTCGCGAAAAAGGTGGAAAACGGCGGATTTATTAAGGCGATGTGGTGCGGCTCGGTTGCGTGTGAGGAAAAAATCAAGGCGGATACAACCGCGACGTCACGCTGTATCCCGTTTGAGCAGGAGAAGTTGGCGGACACTTGTATATGTTGTGATAAACCTGCGGAGAAATTAGTATACTGGGGTAAGGCATACTAGTTTGCGCCCTGCGGGCGCGGACTTAAGGCGCGTTGCGCCTTAGACCAAATTGTCGCCTGCGGCGGCGTGCTTTTTTGTCAAAGGTGTTGTCGAACACCCTTGACGAACCCCGAAAAACTTTTAAAAAAGTTTTACCAAAACCTTGCGGCGGCGGTCAACCGCAACCATTCAAGCTACGGCAACAAACGCCTTGCTTTCACGGGCGGTTTCCCGACTCGCTTCGCTCGCTGGATAATTCGACTAAGCTTTTCAAAAAACGAAAAGCAAGTCTCATTTATCACAGGGGTGGCATTAGCTGGATTAAAAAACCAATCCGGATGCCACTCCCCAAACGCGCTATGGCGCTATTAAAAGCGTGCCGCTTATTGAGGACTGCAAACAACATCCCCTCAGTTTAGCATCTATGGCGGCAAAAGCCGCAAACTCGCCTGAAAGCGGTGTTTTATCTCGGTACTTTTTCCGCGAACGCGGCTCGCTAACCCAGGTTTTCTGTCGCCGCTTGCGGCACAAATCGCGGTTTGTGCGTTTGTGATCGCCAGGCGACCGGGATTGGCAAGGGCAGAGCCCTTGTCGCCCGTCCGGCAGGACATAAGGCTTCAGAGTCTCGCTCTGAAAAGGATTTTTAGGGCATTTGCCCTAAAAACCAGCGCCCATTGGGCGCAAGAATTTTGATAAAACTTTTTTCAAAAGTTTTTGGATTTTTAGGGCAACGCCCTAAAAAGGAGGGAAAAACATATGTGGCAAAACATCTGGAACACCCTATACGACATATTTGCGCTTGTGCGTTGGCAAGACGCGCTTGATGTTTTAATTGTCGCGTATGTGATTTACAAACTTTTGATATTTATCCGCGAAACCCGCGCGATTCAGCTTGTGAAAGGAATCGGAATATTGCTCGTTGTGTTTCAGGTCAGCGTTTGGGTAAACTTGAATGCCGTGAATTTTATATTGCGAAACGCTTTGCAGGTCGGGATTTTGGCAATTTTGATCGTGTTTCAGCCGGAGTTTCGCCGCGCGCTTGAGCAGGTTGGGCGAAGCTCGGTCGGTCGCTGGTTCGGCAATGACGAGCAGGGCAGCAGAACCACGCAAATTCAAACGATAGACGAAATTGTCCGCGCCGCCGAGCATATGTCATCATCTCGGACCGGCGCGCTTATTGTAATTGAAAAAGAAACCAAAATCGGCGATATTATTTCTACCGGAGTTTTGCTTGGCGCCGACGTTACCGCCGAGCTTTTGGTTAATATTTTTGTGCCTAATACGCCGCTTCATGACGGCGCGGTGGTGATTCGGGGCAACAAAATTGAAGCGGCGGCGTGCTTTTTGCCGTTGTCGCAGAATTCGCGGCTGAGTAAAGAACTTGGAACCCGGCATCGCGCGGGAATCGGAATGTCTGAGGATTCGGACGCGATTGTTGTTATTGTTTCGGAGGAAACCGGGCGAATTTCGCTTGCGCAAGACGGCGATTTGAAGACTGACTTAAACGTTGAAACCTTAACCGAGATGCTCACTTCAAATATTGATAAGCAACAGGGTTGGCGGCTTAGACGGAATCTTCTTCAGCGGTTTGACAAAGGAGGGGATGATAAATGAGAAGTGTAAAAAAGATATTCGAAAAAAATATCACGCTTAAAATCATATCTCTTGTTTTGGCAATCGGCGCGTGGATTTATATCATGATTGTACTTAATCCGCCGTTGGAAACAACGGTTCGCGGCGTTCCTATCGCGTTTGTCGGGCAAGAAAATCTTGCCGAGCGCGGATATAGTATTATCAGTCCGATCGATCCGACGGTAACCATTATAGTTAGCGGAGTTCGCAGCGTTATCTCCGGAATTAATCCGCAGGCTCTTCGGGCAACGGTGGATTTGTCTGAACTCTACGGAATCGGAACGCATCATATTCCGGTAACAATCGGCGCGCCGCCGTCGGGAATCACGATTGTGCGTAACAACCCGCTGACGTTGGCTGTGGAAATCGATCAAGTGATAGAAGATCGCAGAGAAATACGAATTGTTACAACCGGAAATGCTCCCGACGGATTTATGGTCGGCGATATTAGTATCACGCCGGAAACTGTGCTGATTAGAGGGATTTCCGCCATTGTGAACGATATTGACGAGGCGATTGTGACCCTTGCCTTAAACGGTTTAACCGAAGATTTTAGCGGGACGAGGGAAATCACATTTACCTCACGCTCGTCGGGACGAGAAGTTCCTGCCGCCCGCCGCCCTGTAACAGATATTACGCAGGTTGAGATAAGCGCGACTGTCATGGAGCTTAAAACCGTTCCGATTGTACCGCATTTGAGCGAATATTTTATGAATCGAATTGAAGACGGAACATATACTTTAAGTGTAACTCCTGCGGAAATTACGATTTACGCAAGTCCGAATGTTGTCGCGGATATTGACGAAATAATAACCGGTCAAATGAGTTTTGCAACGGAAAACGGCAGGCTTGTCGGGACAACAACTATTCAAGTGCCGAGTGGTGTTAATTTGCGGTATGATGTAACGGAAGTTACGATAATTTTGGAAGAAGTATTGGAGGATGACGATAATGGGTAGATTATTTGGTACTGACGGAGTTCGTGGTATTGCAAACAAAGAGTTGACGCCGGAATTGGCGTTTCAAATCGGGCGCGCGGGCGCATATGTTCTCGCTTGCGAGGGAAACAGCCGCCCAAAAATTTTGGTCGGAAAAGATACTCGCATATCTTGCGAAATGTTGGAAGCGGCGTTGATTGCAGGGATTTGCAGTGTTGGTGCGGAGGCGGTTCTTGTGGGCGTTGTTCCGACGCCGGCGATTGCGTATCTTGTGCGAGAGCAGAACGCCGATGCGGGCGTTGTGATTTCCGCGTCGCACAACTCGTTCGAGCATAATGGAATTAAGTTCTTTAACGGCGAGGGATACAAGCTTAGCGATGAAATCGAGGCTAGAATCGAAGGAATTATCCTCGACAATGCAGAAACGATTGAAAGTCCAATAGGCGCGGATGTTGGGCAAATTTCCAACGCGCCCGAATTAGCGGAGAAGTACATAAAATACGCAATCTCTACGGTTGATACTGAGTTTGACGGGCTGAAAATCGCGCTTGATTGCGCAAATGGGGCGGCATCTGCGACGGCGAAAACGGCGTTTACCGCGCTTGGTGCGGAAGTTTTCGTAATCAACGATAAGCCGAACGGCGTGAATATCAACGATAATTGCGGCTCGACGCATATGGAAGATTTGGCGAAGTATGTCAAGGAAGTTGGCGCGGATATCGGCGTTGCTTTCGACGGTGACGCCGACCGAACTTTGCTGATTGACGAAAACGGCGAAATGGTGGACGGCGACAAAATTATGCTTATGCTGGCGGTTGATATGCAAAAGCTTGGCAAGTTGAAAAACAATACGCTTGTTGCGACGGTTATGAGTAATTTGGGCTTATTCGTCGCCGCGGAAAAGTTGGGTATAAACGTGCTTAAAGCCGCCGTTGGCGACCGATATGTGCTGGAAGAGATGACAAAAGGCGGCTACAACATCGGCGGCGAGCAGTCGGGACACGTAATTTTGCTTGATTATAACACAACCGGCGACGGACTTGTTACGGCGCTTGCGGTTGCGGCGCTTATGAAGAGAAGCGGCAAGAAATTGTCGGAACTTGCGACCATAATGCAAGTTTATCCGCAGGTGATGTTTAACGCGATTGTGTCCAACGAAAATAAGGCGAAACTTGCAACCGACGAGGAAATTAACCGTGCGATCGGTGCGGCTGAGGAGCGATTCAAAGGCGACGGGCGGGTTCTTGTTCGCGCGTCGGGAACCGAGCCGCTAATCCGCGTAATGATTGAAGGCAAGGATATCAAGCAGATAACAAGCTCTGCCAAAGAAATAGCGGATTTGATTGAGAAGAAGTTGGGGTAGCGCCCTGCGGGCGCGGGCTTTTAGGGCTTTGCCCTAAAAACCAATTTTGCCGCTGAGGCGGCAGGCGTTGCGCGGGCGCGCGCGGCGCGTCAAGGACCAGTCCTTGACAATCCAGCAAGTTTTTGCGCGACAAAAACTTGACTAAAACCGGTCGCCTTGCGTTGTCGCAAAACGCTTACGCTGCGCAACGAATCGGCGACGGCGAGTGCGAACAACTAGCCCCTATTCAAACAATATTTCGCGCTTTTAGGCGCGGGACGAATTTTCAGTCGAGTCTGCGGCTTTTGCCGCCGTTGATACTATACTAAGAGATAAATTGTTTGCACTATTTTAGCGGCACGTTTTTGATAGCGCGAAAGCGCGTTTGTGCCGCTAGTTTGGTAATGAGCGAAGCGAATTTCAAGCCAAATTTCTTTGCGCCAACGGCGGAAAATCCGCAATTTGGCTTCTAAAACTTTTTAAAATTTTTCGTGGATTGAGGCTGAACCATCGAAATCTTGATTTCGCTAATGGTTCGTCCTTGAGGGTTTCCCAAGAAAACGAGCCGTTTTTTGGCGAAGTT
>WRAG01000028.1 GCA_009780345.1 Oscillospiraceae bacterium | reverse complement strand
CATAAACGTGTGACCGGCTCGCGAGAAGCCGTTTCCACGCAGCGCAACGTTCGCGTTTCTTGATATTACTTGGTTTGCCGTCGTTCCCGTTCCGCCGTTCGCGTTGAACACTACCGTATATGTCGTTGGCGGCGGTGGGGGGGCTTGAGTATTATTCAAACGATTAAGCAAGTCGTTCCACGGGAAAAGACTGCCGGGACAGGCAGTTGAATCAGTTTGATTGTGCCTTTCAAGAGTGAGGGAACGACCATAATGTCTTTCGATATGTCGGATTAGCTGTGCCAATGAGTTAAGTTGCGCTTCTGTTGGTCGTTGGTTTTGAGGCGCGTGGAAGAACCCGGCGACTGCAATTCCGACCGAGTTGCTGTTGCGGTTAGCGGCGGCATTATGCGCGCCTCTCCAGTCTATGGGTCTGCCTTGCCAAATTTCACCATTACCGCGAATCAGAAAGTGATAGCCAATGCCTATCCATCCATTGTTTCTGTGAATTTGGTGTACATCTTGAACAGTCGCATTTTGATTTCCGGCTGTATGGTGGACGACAATATGAGTGGTGCTTGGTCGATTACCCGGATTACTGGTAAAGCTTAAATTTGCATTTCGAATTACGGGTGTAGAAAGCGGCATTATGCCGAACGACTCAAATCGACTAATTTGAATGTCATTCACAAACAAAACGAAAGGAGTCATACTTACCATTCTTTCGACGCCGTTCACTGTGTAGTGAATTTGTAAAACATATTCACCGGCATCTTCTGATTGAACACTCATAATATCAAATTTGATGCTATTGAAAGATAAATCATTTTCTTGTACAAGAAATCCATCTCGTAAGACTTCATATCTATCCAACAATACATCCGCAGCAAAATCGGTGATATGAATTTTTGCATCAAACATTGTAATACTCTCTCCAACGATAGCTTGTTGGTCTATCGGAGAAAGGCTTTCAATTGTAATATACCCATTGCTCAACGTGAACGTATTGTTCAACATTGGCGCAAACATGGCATTATCAACTACAGCCAACGCAACAAGCGCCGCCTCCAACGTCATTTCTGCACCATCTAGATTGTAGTGTATAATTAATTTGTAATCCCCGGCGTCACTTGTATGTACGCTTTCGATGTCATGACTAATCCGGTAGTTAACTGCATTGGCAGGAATTTCATTTCCGGCTATTGTTAAACCATTGTGTTTTATTTCGTATGCAGTTATCGTCAAGTTTTCGTTGAGAAAACTTTCTCCGACTGAAATGTTTACGTCAAATATCCTAATGTACTCAAAAACGCCCGCGCTTTGATTAGAAGGCAGCGAACTGCTAACATAAATGTGCTTATTACCAAAATATCCTGTCGGTGAAGCAGGTGAGAATACGTCCATTACCGTATGGGTTCGTTCTTCCGGCACTCTCTCGAAAGCGAATGCCGCCGTACCTATGCTTGAAGCCACCAAGCATATTACACACATTAGTGTTAAGAGCTTTTTTAACACACCTTTCATTCTTACTTTGTTTCTCATTTTTTTCTCTCCTTTGTAAATATATTTTTACATTATTTAACTTGTTTAACAAATATTAACAATGTAAATTATTAGCATTCTACAACAAATCCAAAAAAATGTCAACCGTTTACATGTAAGATTGTAAAATATTAACAATCAATTGTTTTAAACACTAGTAAATATGCACAAAGTAATATTTTGATTGTTAGATATATAAAAAGCACGATAACGTATCCGCTATCGTGCTTGAGTTTTCTGTTTTAAAATATATCAAAGTATGAAAAAAGCCACATTATAAAAAGGTTTAACCCTTCTTATAATGTAGCTTAAATTTGGAGCGGGTGATGGGAATCGAACCCACGCAATCAGCTTGGAAGGCTGAGATTCTACCATTGAACTACACCCGCTCGTCAAAACTCACCCTTTTTGCTCGTTTTGACACAAAAATCGTGTCAAAAGCTCGCCTTATGGGCGGTTTTTCCTCTATCCCAAAAAATTTCGAGCAATGGCTCTCTTTTTTCGGGAACCCTTTCCGCCTTACGGCGGTTTGTTTTTTCTCTTTCGAAATTTTCATTCAGCTTACAACAACGAAAACCATTATACCAACTCGTTTTGGATTTGTCAATACTTTTTTTACAATTATTTTTTAATTATTTTATAAATTGATAAAAAAACTAGACAACTTCTTACAACTATGGTAAAATAACTATGGTAAGATGATGTTTAGCTATGTAACTATGCAAATTTTTGAGGTGAAAGTCTTTGAAACTGCTAACTTTTAAAGGCGGCGTTCGTCCGCCGGAGAATAAATTGGAAACTTGCAATATTCCCATTAAAAATATCGCGCCGTCGAAAATCATGACATTTCTTATGTCGCAAACGGGCGAATTTTCTTGTGTGCCGTGTGTTTCTATCGGATCTGACGTGTTGATGGGACAGTTAATCGGCGAGCCGGCTGACGATATCTCGGTTCCGATTCACTCTTCCGTTTCGGGAAAAGTGATCGCGGTTGAGGAACGTATGCACCCGAACGGCGAGATGGTTAAAGCCGTGATCATCGAAGATAACGGATTCGACACGCCGGCGCAAGCGATTTCGGCAAATAAAGATTATCGCGGGCTTAGCAACGACGAAATCGTTGACGTTGTTAGAAAAGCCGGGATTGTCGGCATGGGCGGCGAAGGATTTCCGACGCATCTGAAGCTATCACAACCGCAAAACGGTAAAAAGATTGATAAAATCATTGTAAATGCGGCGGAAACCGAGCCGTATTTGACCTGCGATCACCGCACGATTCTTGAAAAGCCGTACGAGCTTATCGGCGGGCTGAAGGTGATTTTGCATAATTTCGGGCTGACTAAGGCTTATATTGCGATTGAGGAAAACAAGCCGGACGCGATTAATCTTCTAACTCAGCTTGCGAAACGTGAAAAAGATATAAAAATCAACGTTGTCACGCTTAAATCCAAGTATCCGCAAGGCGGCGAGGCGCAAATGATCAGCGCCGTTTTAAAACATAAGATTCAGCCCGGCAAACTTCCCGCCGATATGGGAATTGCTGTTTTTAACGTGGGAACTTGCTGTGAAATTTATCGTTCGCTGATGTTCGGAACGTCGCTGCTTAGCAGAGTTGTTACCGTTGCGGGCGATTGCGTCAAAAATCCGGTAAATGTTCGCGTTCGAATCGGGACAAGTTTCGAACATATATTCGAAAGTATCGGCGGATTTTCGAAAGAGCCGGAGAGAGTTATTATGGGCGGTCCTATGACAGGGATTACTGTTTCGACATTGGATATTCCGGTGACTAAGACCACAACCGGGCTTATTGCGCTGAATAAACCTAAATTCGCGGAAGAATTGCCGTGTATCAGTTGCGGAAAGTGCGTTATTGCCTGCCCGACAAAGTTGGTTCCCGCCGAACTGAACACGCAAGCGCGCAATGAGAACTATGGCAATTTTGAAGCGCTTCACGCTTCCGATTGTATCGAGTGCGGAACCTGTTCTTATCTTTGTCCGTCGAATCAGCATCAGACAAAGCATGTTCGACTTGCCAAACTCGCTGTCGAATAGAGTACCAAACAGGGGATTATGAACGGCAATTTAAAATGAGGTGTTAATATGCAAGCACTAAAAACGGCGCACGCGCCGCATATTAGAGGAAAAAATTCGGTTCAGCTTATTATGCTGGACGTGCTTATCGCTCTTCTTCCCGCGACAATCGCGGGCATAATATTTATGGGATATCGCGCGGCGCTTTTAATATTCGTCTGTATCGCATCCAGCGTACTTTCTGAAGCGCTTTGGCAGATATTTTCGAAAAAATCGATCACGGTTTCTGATTTGTCCGCGACGGTTACCGGACTTTTGCTGGCTTTAGCGTTGCCTGTAACTTTGCCGCTTTGGATGGCGGCAATCGGTTCGGCGTTCGCCATAATCGTGGTTAAGCAATTTTTCGGCGGACTTGGCGGAAACTTTGTAAATCCCGCGCTTGCGGGACGGGCGTTTTTGATGGTTTCATGGTTCGCGCAAATGACGAGATGGACCGAACCGTTTACATCACTCAATATAACTAACAATGTGGACGTAATCTCAACCGCGACGCCGCTTGAATTGTTGGCGACTCCGGGGGCGACGCTTCCGTCGTACTTGGAATTGTTTATCGGAAATGTTGCGGGAACCATCGGTGAAGTGTCGGCTGTCGCGCTTCTTTTGGGCGGAATTTATCTTATAGCGCGGAAAGTTATCAACTGGAAAATCCCTGCGGCGTTTATCGGAACGGTCGTGGTTGGTACGTTTATATTCTGCGGAAGCAACGGCTTGTTCGCCGCGCCATTCGGCGGTTTAAACTTTTTCGGCGGCGATTGGTTGTATCATATTATTGCAGGGTCACTTTTGCTTGGGGCGTTTTTCATGGCGACCGACCCGGTTACAACGCCTATTTCGCAAAAAGGGCAGGTTTACTTCGGAATCGGTTGCGGAATTATAACTGTTATTATACGGCTTTGGGGCGGATATGCCGAGGGCGTTATGTTCGCGATTTTGCTTATGAACGTAGCGACTCCGTTGATTGATAAAATTTCTATGCCCAAAAGACTTGAGGCAAAGGGGGCAAAATCATAATGGCTAGAAAAAAGAAGGAAAAAAAGAAATTGCTGGAACGGCCGGGAATAAGGTATTTGATTGTGCTTGGAAGCATTATTATTGTCAGCACAGTTTTGATATGGGGCGTAAACGCGCTTACCGAGCCGGTTAGAGAGCGAAACGCCGAAGTGGTTGTCGCCGACGGACGGGAGGAAGTTTTGCCTGCCGCGACTAACTTTGAGCGGCGCAGACTTCCGAATATTAATTATCGCGGCGAGGGCATGACTATTGATTCTATATATCAAGGATCTGATATGCACGGTGAATTGGTCGGTTACGCGATCACTTTGACATCTCACGAAGGACACGCGGGCGATATTCAAATGATTGTGGGAATCACTTATCGGTCGAATATGCCGCCAATTGTCAATCGGGTAATCATTTTGGCGATGTCTGAAACGCAAGGGCTTGGAAGCCGCGCGGCGGACGACGAATTCCTTGATCAGTTTATTGATAAAACCGAAATTCACGCCGTAATCAACATTGGTGAACCCGCCGGCGACGAAATTTTGGCAATCTCGGGCGCGACGGTTACGTCAAACGCTGTCGCGAACGCGGTAAGCTTCGCGCTTGACACCACCAGAGAAGTAATTCGAACCGACATGATGACCGATCAGCAGGCGCAGGACATTTTGGAGGAAATTACCGAAATCACCGAAGAGGAAATCAGAGAATTGACTGAAAATGGCTATAACGGCTATGGATATTATCAATATTACGGCTACGGAACCGGAGGGGAATATTAATGACGTATATACGAACACTTTTAAACGGCATTTTTGAAGAAAACCCTGTTTTCGTGCTTGTTTTGGGGCTTGCTCCGGCGTTGTTTGTAAGCACAAGTGTTGTAAACGCCGTTGGGTTGGGAGTTGCGACGTTGATCGTATTAATTTGCTCAAACGTTGTGATTTCGCTGTTACGTAAATTTATTCCGAATAAAATTCGGCTTTTATCGCAGGTCGCGATTATCGCGTGTTTTGTTACGATCGTTCAAATTTTGCTTAACACGTACTTTCCAGATTTGGCGCGAGACCTTGGAATTTTCGTTCCGCTCATCGTGGTAAACGGCATTATTGTATACGAGGCGGCGATATTCGCGACTGAGCATTCGCCTCTTGAATCATTCATCAAAGGCGCGGCAATCGGATTGGGATTTTTGGCGGCGCTGATTGTTATGGCGTTTTTCCGCGAACTGCTTGGAAACGGAACGATTTTAGGGTTTGCGGTGTTCGGCGAAAGGTTTGACCCGGCAAGTATTATGATTATGCCGCCCGGTGCGTTTTTGACGCTCGGTATTGGATTGGCGATATTTGCCGCGGTAAAATCACGCGGAAAAGAAAACGAATAACAAACTTTACGTTTGCGTCAAATTGCGTGAGATTTTGTTGAAAATATTCAGGAGCGTATATAAAGATATCCGACTGAGTGTTTTCGGCAAAATATTGCGTAATTTCACGCAAACCTTATGAAAGGAGTATTTACCAATGATTAGAGATTTGGCTCTGCTTGCCCTCGGCACGGCACTTATAAACAATTTAGTGTTTGTGCAATTTTTGGGAATCTCTCCTGCTTTGAATATGTCGAAAAACGTAAAATCGTCGGCGCAGATGGGCGTTGCGGTGATTTTCGTATTGTTTTTCGCCTCCCTCTTGACGTGGGTGGTAAATACATATTTTCTTGCTTATTTGAGGTGGGAATTTTTAGAGAATGTCGCGTTTATCCTCGTCGTTGTTGCATTTGTGCAGTTTTGCGAAATGTTGACGCGGAAAAAGTTTAAATCGCTGTATCCGATATTCGGTCGATATTTGCCGTTTATCATGGCGAATTGCGCGATTTTGGGTATCGTGCTTATTAATTCAAGGGAATTCGGCGTTTTGCGTGAAAATTTCGCGTATAACATTGCGAACAGTTTGGCGGCGGGAATCGGATTTTTCATCGCGATTGTACTGCTTGCGGGCGTTCGTGAACGGTTGGAGCTTAAAAATATTCCGAAAGCGTTTCGCGGAATTCCGATCGCGTTGATTTCCGCGGCACTTATCGCGCTGGCGTTTATAGGATTTACAGCGGGGTGAGCTTGCAAGACAAACTATCGGCGGGCGGTCAATGACCGCCCCTACAATGGAGTGACACAAATGCTACATTTATACTACGGCGATGGAAAGGGCAAAACCTCCTCCGCTGTCGGGCTTGGCATTCGTGCCGCGGGCAGAGGATTTGGAGTTTTGATGATACAATTTCTTAAATGCCAGCCATCCGGCGAGGTTTTATTTTTGAAGGATTGCGAAAATTTTACTGTTCGTCGGTTCGAGTCGGAGCATAGTTTTATTATGGATACGTCAGAATCGCTGAACGAAAAGTTGAAATCCGAAATTGCTGAGGCGATTGCGTTCGCTAAAAACGCAGTGGCGGCGAAAGCGTGTGATGTGCTGATTTTGGACGAGGTTCTAGACGCGGTAGATTTAGGGTTTGTCGATGAAGATGAACTTATATCGCTTATAAATATTGGAAAGAATGATATTGAGCTTGCTTTCACCGGCAGGCGTGCGAGTGATAGATTGATTGAACGCGCCGATTACGTTACCGATTTGACGCAGGTGAAGCACCCTTATCAAAAGGGAGTCATTGCAAGGGAAGGATTTGAATACTAAAATTTGTGTTAAATCACGCAATCTTCCGCCGAAACTTCATCCACAAAAAATCCTCAACGTACCTTTGTACGCCTGCGTTTTTTTGGGACTCGTTTCGACGAAATCTCACGCAATTTAACACAAATTTTTGATTAGGAGAGTAACAATGGGACTATTTTCACCTAACTATAATAAGCCCGGGCCGGGCGTGGACGTAAACGAGCCGCCAAAGCGCAGGTTCTTCCTGTTTTTGGAGCTTTTTTTCCGTAAATTCACAAAACTTATACATCTTAATTTTTTGTACGCTATAACGCTTATTCCGGCGTTTGTAATACTGTTTTTCTTGGGCGCGCTTGCGTTTGCACCTTTATTTGAGAATCTCGCGCCGCTTATTTTGGAAGCTTACGGCGAGTATGGCGACGAGGTTCTTGGAACCACCATTCTTTACATGAATTTACTTTTTCCTTTGATGATTCTCTGTCTGTGGGGCGGCGGTCCTACAACCGCAGGTTTTGCTTACGTTCTGCGTAATTATTCGCGGGAGGAACATTCGTGGATAAACTCTGACTTTTTCGAACATACGCGGAAGAATTTTAAGCAATCCATCGTGGTTTTCGCGATAGATTTGGTTGTTATATTCGTATTTTACATAGGAATCATGTTTTACTCCGCCCAAACCGGAGCAATGTTCTTTATGACGTATGTATTGCTTCTATTTTTAGTCATATACACACTGATGCACCTATATATATATCCTATGATGGTAACGTTCGACCTGTCCCTGCGCGCGCTTTACAAAAACGCGCTGATGTTCGCGCTTATGAAATTAGTGCCGAATTTGATAATCGCCGCGGTGATTATCGCGATTGTGATCGGGTTGGCGCAACTTATCTTCCCGTTCGGACTGTTTTTCGCGGTGCCGATCATATTATTCAGCCTGTGCGGGTATATTTCGGTGTTTTGGACATATCCGACGTTGGAAAAGTATATGATGCACGCGGACGAAGCCGGAAAATCTGACAATGACCTAATTTAAGGAGCTAACATATGAATATAAACAAACAAACGGTTGTAAAAGGCGCGATGATACTGATGGTCGCGAATTTGACGACCAGATTAATCGGAATGTTTTTCAGAATCCCGCTTGCTAATATTTTGGGCGAATACGGAATAGGGCTTTTCGGTTCTGCATTTACGATTTTCACGATTATGTTTATTATCGCGACAGCGGGGTTTCCCATCGCGATTTCCAAAATGGTCGCCGAAAGCAACGCGCGGTTTGCGCATAAAGGAACGGCGGAAAGTTCCTACCACGCGCGGAGGATTTTCCAAACCGCCGCGGTTTTACTCGGAATGATCGGAATGATCGGAAGCACAATTACGTTCTTTTTCGCGGCTCCGATTGCTAATTGGCTTGGCAACCCTGCTATACAGCTTGGAATTATGGCTATCGCGCCTGCCGTGTTCTTTATCGCTTTGGTGGCGGCGCACCGCGGATTTTTCCAAGGTAATCAAAATATGATTCCCACCGCGGCGTCGGAACTTACCGACGCTTTATCAAGGCTTATAATCGGTATTTTACTTTCAAGTTTCGTTATGAACCGTATGTCGGCAGACAGCGTTTCCTCTTTAATCGGCCGATTCGCGGGCATGGCTTCAGAGCAATCTCGTCTTGAATTAGCAAGCGCGGGCGCACTACTCGGCGTAACAATGGGAACCGTAATTGTTTTGATTATGCTTATGTCTGTTTACCGTTTTTCGAAAAGGGAAAAATTCAGACCTATCGCTCCCGTGCGTTCACGGCGTTCAATTACAAAAGAGTTGGCTTTCATCGCGTTTCCGATTACAATCGGCGCGGCGGTTATGAGTCTTACAAGCCTTATCGACCTTGTAACCGTTCAAAATCGCTTGCAGGTTAATCCCGCGGTTTTCGAGCCTTACTATTACCGATTATTCGCCGATGGAACCGTTTTTGCGGAGCAGCTGATTGAATCAGGCATAACCGACCCAACGACAATCATACAACGTATGGCAACCGCGCTTTACGGAATGTACACCGGTTTCGCGTTTCCTTTGTTCAATATTCCGTTCACTTTTATCGTTGCGATTAGCGCGGCGATTGTTCCCGCAATCGCGGGCGCCGTTGCAGGCGGCTTAAGTGAAAAAGCAAGACAGATTGTTCGCAGCGCAATACGCGCCGCGTTATTGATAAGCCTTCCTGCCATGGTAGGTTTGGCAGTTTTGGCTGAGCCTATATTACATCTTTTGTTTAACAACACAAATGCGGCACATCTGTTGCGGCTTCTTGCGTTGGCGACTGTTTTCGTGTCGTTAGTGCACGTTACGAACGCAACGTTACAAGCATATGGAAAAGTGAAAATTCCGGTTTATACGATGCTTATCGGCGGGCTTGCGAAGCTTGCGATTAACTTTTTCTTGATTCCAGTTTGGGGAATTGACGCCGCGCCGATTTCGACCGTTGTTTGCTACGCGATTATCGCGGTTTTAAACTTGATTTTCCTATCAAAGCACGTAAAACTCTCGTTCAGCGTCGTGAAAACGTTTATCAGCCCGGCGTTATCGGCTATTATCATGGGCGTTTCCGCTCTGTTCGTACACGGATTTTTAACGCAATTTATTCCGCAAAGGCTCGCGACCGTCGCGGCAATCGGATTCGCGGGAATTGTTTACGCCGTTCTTGTGATTGTAACCCGCGCGGTGGAACGCGAGGATATCGAAATGCTGCCATTCGGCAAGAAAATCGCGAGTAAGATTTACAGGAAAGGTTGATTATATGACTAAAGATAAATATACGTTTGATGATTTGGTTGAAATTGTGCGGAAATTGCGCGCGCCGGACGGGTGCCCGTGGGATAGAGAGCAAACGCACGATAGCATAAAAGAAAACACCGTTGAGGAAGTTTACGAGATGCTTGAGTCTTTCGATAGCGGCGACGGCGCGAAAATGGCGGATGAAAGCGGCGATTTGTTGTTGCATATCGTTTTTCACGCTTCAATCGGTGAAGCATCCGGGGAATATAATATCGACGACGTTACCGACGCAGTTTGCCGAAAGTTGATTCTGCGTCATCCTCATATCTTCTCGGACGAAAATTTTGCAAATTCTGCGGAGGTTTTGGATAATTGGGACTCAATTAAACGCGCCGAGCGGGGGCAGACCTCTGTAACTGCTGAAATGAAAGGGATATCCAAGTATTTGCCGTCGCTTATTCGAGCTTCAAAAGCGCAAAAAAAAGCGGCTAAATCGGGGTTTTCTGTAGAAAATAGAAATTTTTTTGAAAAATATGAAAAAAAGGTATTGCATTTTTGCGAAATTAATGGTATAACTAGTGAGGAAGGCTTTTCACGTATGTTGTTTGGTATGGTTTCGGTTGCGAATCGACTTGGGATTCAGCCTGAAATCGCGCTTAATTCGGAAGTTGACAAATTTATTGCCGAATTTGAGGAATTTGAGAACGGCAAGCTTTAAAAGAGAAGTGGACAAGCTATGAATTTGAAAAAATAAACGACAGTATTTATACTGTCCAAAAATATAAAGTTTAAAGGAGAAAAAAACATGAACAAAACTGATTTGATCGCAGCAATCGCTAGCGGAGCAGAACTTACTAAGAAGGACGCAGAAAAAGCACTTAACGCATTCACAGGAGCAGTTGAAGGCGCACTTAAGAAAGGTGACAAAGTTCAACTTGTTGGATTCGGTTCTTTCGAAGTTCGCGCGCGCGCGGCTCGTAAAGGCAGAAACCCGGCGACAGGTAAAGAAATCACTATCGCCGCTTCTAAAGTTCCTGTATTTAAAGCAGGTAAAGCTCTTAAAGATTCTATTAAGTAAGAATTTTAATAATAAACAAAAAAAACCGCCGAAAAGGCGGTTTTTTTTGTTTATCTGGTGCCATACATTCTATATGAACTCGCACATAATCGAATTACTTACAAACATTAGTTCGGGCGGGATAGAGATTCGTCCGCGTTCTTCGCGTAATAGGCCTTTTTCCGCTAAATCTCTTATCTTATCGCCTACATAGTCGTAGAGATTTACTTTAAATTTTTCCGCAAATTCGGCGGCGCTAACCCCTTCCGTTAACCGTAGTCCTAAAAATATAAATTCTTCCGGTGTCGGTTCGAGAACCGTTCCGCGGGCGCGCCCTTTGCCGGATATATAGCGCTTCACATTCTCGAGATTGAAATACCTCTTCCCGTCGAAGCAGGAATGTGCCGCCGCGCCGACTCCGATATAATCGCGGCACTTCCAATATTTTAGATTATGCTTTGATTGATAGCCCGGCTTTGCGAAGTTAGAGATTTCGTAACGCTCAAAGCCTTGTTCGGCAAGGTATTCAACCATTTTATCATACATATCCGCAACCGTATCGTCATCCGGAAGTTTGAGATTGCTTCGATAAAACGGTGTTCCTTCCTCCACTTTCAGCATATATGCGGATATATGCGCAACATCAAGCGCGGCAACACTTTCAAGCGTTCCATCGAAATTATGTAAACTTTGGCCGGGTAATCCGAACATTATGTCAACCGATATGTTGTCGAATCCCGCTTCTCTCGCGGCGGCGTGGCAATCTAAGAAATCCGAAAATGTGTGCGTTCGTCCAAGGGTTTTTAGCTCGTTATCGTCCGCCGACTGCGCGCCGATACTAATTCGGTTTACGCCGGCGGCGCGAAGCTCCGAAAAGCCTTGATAATCAATGGTTTTTGGGTTACACTCAACCGTAATTTCACAGTTTTCAACGTTGTGATGCTCAAGTGTAAAGTCAATCAACTTTACAATATTCGAAACGCCTACGTACGTAGGCGTTCCGCCGCCAAAGTAGATTGTGTCAATGTTCAGTTTCGGATAGCTTGCGATCTCATCTTTTAGCGCATTAAAATAGGGCGCGATTAAGCTATCGCGCCCTATTAAAGAGTAAAAATTGCAATAATTGCACTTATTCGCGCAAAATGGGATATGAATATACAATCCTGTGTTGTTCAAAATAACACAACCTTTCATGCCTTGCGGCACAATGTCTACACACATCAGAGCGCGAGGACGGTGCAGGCTTGCCTGCTATTCATGAGAATTACCGTGACACTCGTGGCAATCGCCGCTGCATCCTACGATTCCAACGGGATCAATGCCTTTTCGCTTATAATAATCCGCGATCGCGGATTGAATAGCCTCTTGCGCAAGATTCGAGCAATGCATTTTCGCCGGCGGAAGCCCGTCAAGCGCGTCCGCAACCGCAAAATTGGTAAGCGCGAGCGCCTCGTCGATGGTTTTGCCCATCACAAGCTCGGTTGCCATGCTACTTGTCGCAATTGCCGCGCCGCAACCGAACGTTTTAAACTTCACGTCCTCGATCACTTTCGTGTCGTCGTTAATTTTCATATAAATTTTCATAATATCGCCGCATTTAACGTTTCCAACCTGTCCAATCGCGTTGGCGTCAGCGATTTCGCCCATGTTACGCGGGCTTGCAAAATGTTCCATAACTTTTTCTGAGTACAATTATATTTCCCCCTTATTGTATAAAGGTGACATCAAGCGTAGCCGCTCAACCGTTTCTTTCAACACTTCCACCGTATAATCTATATCTTGCGGCGTTGTTTCTTCTCCTAACGACAGGCGCAGCGAACCGTGCGCGATTTCATGTTCCAGCCCGATTCCGAGAAGTACGTGCGACGGGTCGAGCGAACCTGACGTACACGCGCTTCCGCTGGATGCCGCAATTCCTTTCATGTCAAGCATGAGAAGCAGTCCTTCGCCCTCGATATACCTAAAACAGAAATTCGTATTTCCCGCCAACCTCTCGGTCGGATGTCCGTTTAGGATAACTTCCGGAATTTCCGCTAAAACTCTGTCAATCAGCTTATCCCGCAAGATTTTAAGCTTGTCCGCTTTGGTTGCCGCGTTTTCGGCGGCAATCTCAATCGCCGCTCCAAGTCCGACAATTCCGGCGACATTTTCGGTTCCCGCGCGGCGTCCTCGCTCTTGCGCGCCGCCGAACATAATACTTCCGGCGTTCGTTCCGCTTCGAATATATAACGCGCCAACGCCTTTTGGACCGCCGAATTTGTGCGCGCTTAAACTTAGCGTGTCAACGCCGAGTTTGTCCACATCAATCGGAATCGTGTCAATCGCCTGCACCGCGTCGGTGTGGAACGCTATGTTGCGCGCCCGCGCGATTGCGCCGATTTCGGCAATCGGTTGAATTGTGCCGATTTCGTTATTGGCGAACATTATGCTGATTAAAATTGTCTGCTCGTTTATCGCCGCGGCGATGTCGTTCGGCGACACGCGGCCGAATTTGTCAGGTTTCAAATATGTGACCGAAAATCCCTCTTTTTCAAGTTGCTGACACGGGTGCAAAACCGCGTGATGCTCGATGGAACAGGTGATTATGTGATTTCCCTTATGCTTGTTCAAACGAGCGAAGCCGCAAATTGCCCAGTTGTCAGATTCGGTTCCTGACGCAGTAAAGTATATTTCCTTTACACTTGCGCCGATCGCTTGCGCGACGTGCTCTCGCGCGGTTTCAACCGCGATTTTCGCATCTCGTCCCTCTTTGTAAAACTCGGCAGAAGGATTTCCGAAATTTTCGGTTAAATATGGCATCATCACGTCCAAAACTTCCGATTTTAACGGCGATGTTGCCGCGTGATCTAAATATATACGTCGTCCGTCGTTCATTTGCTGATCTCCTTGTTATTTATCATCTTACTTTGTCAAGGACTAGCCCTTGACAATCCCACAAGTTTTTGTGCGGGAAAAACTTGACGAGTGGTAGATTTCATCAAATCGAGCGTCGGCACAGACCGCCTTGCTCTCTTTGGAAATCTTCACAGGGGTGGCATTAGCGGAAACGAGTTTCCGATGCCACTCCCAAACCGTCGCCCTCCCCGACAAAAAACGTCGGGCGGGTACCCCGCTTGGCGGAACCGCGGGCGAAAGTTAGTGCAATCATAGAACATTCAACCAAACAACATCTCGCGCTTTTGGGGAGTGGCATCCGAATTTGTTTTTTAATTCGGCTAATGCCACCCCTGTCAAAACCGTCCAAGAGCACGAATCGTAGTTTGATGAAGTGTGATTGGGTACGGTTGACGACTCGCGGGTCGGTCTCAAATATACGTGCTCCTATAATATAGCCGTTATCGGCCGCATATTAATCGCATCCTCTTATGATTTTTGTTAATTGCTCAACTTGCGATTGAAAATCCGTCATACGCGCTGCATTTCTTTCTTCAACTGCTCTATATATCCCGTCGCAAGCTTGTCGCATCGCTCGTTTTGCGGGTGTCCCGCGTGCCCTTTCACCCAAACAAACGTGACGTCATGTTCCATGCTTAAACCAAGCAACTGCTCCCACAAATCGGGGTTAAGCGCGGGTTCTTTGGAATTTCTCATCCAATTGTTATCATGCCACTTTTCCGCCCACCCCTCGTTCATGGCGTCAACGACATACTTCGAATCGCTGTAAACAGTCACGTTACACGGCTCTTTCAACGCTTCCAAGCCAACAATTACGGCGGTTAACTCCATTCGGTTGTTAGTGGTTATCTCTTCCCCGCCGACAAGTTCCTTTTCTCGGCCGTTGTAAGTCAAAATCGCGCCGTAACCGCCGGGACCGGGGTTTCCGCTGCACGCGCCGTCGGTGTATAGTTCAACTTTCTTTTCCAATATAAATCATCCTTGTAAAATTAAAATTTCTGTCTTTTGTATGACCAATGACCGTATTACATTCTAGTCTAACACAATTGTTTCGATTGGTGGATCGTTCGCCGGAGTATCGGGCGGGGTAGGCGGTTGTTGAGCCGGCGGAGTTCCTGTTCCTGTTCCTGTTCCCGGGTCCGTGACGGGAGGAATTGTGGTGCCCGATCCGGAGCCTGTATCTGTTCCGTTTCCTGTTCCCGATTCGTTCCCCGGTCCGGCCGGGGTCAGCCAATCATGATAGGTGCACGGCGTGTTATATAGAGCGTCGGATTCGTCGTTAATAGTAGACGCGCGTTGCACGTTATCCGGCGGACAAAACGGCGTCGCTCTCATGCCTGTAACGTAATCAATCATAATTTCGACATGTCGCTCGCAAGTTCCGCCCGGCCCTCGTCCGGATTGGAAATAACTTGTCACAACACGGCTTCCGCGAACGTCAAGCGCACAAAGGTCGGACGGTATTAAGCCGCTGTCCATACAAGTGCTTATTGAAGCGATTCCCGCCGGACGTCTGATTGAAGTAACGCTCGGTAATCCTTGGTGAATCTCGGTCATAACATTGCGGAAAACCGGAATACACGGATTCGCCATACGTCCCAAGTTTTGCGGAATATCAAATCCGTACCAAACCGCCGCGACGTAATGTGTCGTAAATCCTACAAACCAACGGTCGTGATTATTGTCGGTGGTTCCTGTTTTTCCGGCGGTAAACTGATTCGGAACTCCCGCGCCGCCGCCTGTTCCCGCCGTTATCGCGCCGCGCAACATTTGCGCCATCATAAACGCGGTAACTTCGCTCATTGCGCGTCTTTCTTCAACATCACGTCGTAGAATTTCGTTGCCGTCCATATCGGTTACCAGCGTAAACGTTGTCGGCCTCATATACATGCCGCCGTTCGCGAACGGAACATACGCCGCCGCCATTTCAAGCACCGAAACGCCGTCGGTAAGTCCGCCAAGCGCCATCGCCGCAAGGTTTCTGTCTGAATGAGTTCCGCCGTCCGCTCGACGCTCGCCGTAAACAAGCGAAGTGATTCCAAGATTTTCGGTCATAAACTCAAATGATCTATCCACGCCCATTTGATGAACAATTTGCACCGGAATAGTGTTAAGTGAAGCTCGAAGTGCCGCGTCAACCGTAACGGGACCTCTGAAAGAATGGTCGGCGTTTCTTGGAGTCCACCCGCCGAAAGTTCGCGGCTCGTCTACAAACACCGTGCCCGGAGCAATCAAATTTCGCTCAAGCGCAGGCGCAAAAGACGATATAGGCTTAATTGACGACCCGGGTTGACGCAATGATTGCGTCGCGCGGTTCAAAGTACGGCGAGCTTCCGTACGTCCGATTCCGCCGGCAAGCCCGACAACATGTCCGTTTGTCGGATTTATAATCGCCATTGCCGACTGCGCGCCTTCACGCGGGAAATTAGCCGGATTTGTGTAAATTCTATCAATCGCCGCCTGGATTTCGGGGTTAAATGTCGTATAAATTCTCAATCCGCCCGAAAACAGTATCCTGCTCGCCATAGAGTGCGAATAGCCTTCTTCATGAATAAGCGCGTGTAAAACATCTTCAACGACCTGGTCGATAAAGTAAGTCTGCATTCCGCCGCCTGCTGCGCCGCGGGTAAATACAAGTTCTTCGGCAACCGCCGCTTGATGTTCTGCCGCCGTTATAAAGCCGGAATCCAGCATTTCAGCTAAAACGAGCAGTTGTCGCTCACGATTGTTCTCCGGATTTCGGAAAGGGTCGAAGCGAACCGGATGTTGCGTAATTCCAACAATCGCGGCACTTTGCGCGATTGTCAGCTCGCTAACGTCAACGTCAAAATAAGTAAGCGCCGCCGCTTGTACGCCAATCGCGCCGTTCGCCAAATATATTTCGTTAAGGTAAAGCTCCATAATTTCGTCTTTCGACAATCGCCGTTCAACGTTTACCGCGCGGGAAATTTCGCGAAGTTTGCGCCATGGCGTTGTCGCGTCGTCGCGGGTCAAGTTTTTCACAAGCTGCTGCGTAATCGTACTTCCGCCGAACTGATCGTCAAATCTGAATACGAAGTTAAGCATTGCGCCGGAAGTTCGACGCAAATCCACGCCGCGGTGGCTCTCAAATCGTCTGTCCTCAATCGCGATTGCGGCATGCCGCATATGCAGCGGAATTTCAGACAAGTCCGCCCAGACGCGGTTCTGCCCGTAGAAAAGATTGTCAAGTGGCTGAATATTCCCGTTTTGGTCGGTATAAAAAAGTTGCGCGGAAAAGTTGCCTTGCATATAATCTTCAACATCAAATCTGCCCCAAAGCCCTAAAAACGCGCTTCCAACTACCAAAACACCTATGATTACAGGCACTAGCATTACAACAACCAATCTTTTGGTCCATTTCCATATACGTTTTTTTAGGCTTAATTTCTCAGTTTTCTTCTTCCTCATTGTAAATCACCTCAGTTTTTAAATCACACAACCGCATAGTTTGTTCGCGGCATTTAACATTACTAAATATATTTATTCAAGCGCGTATGCACAGCTGTTCTCTGCACACTGCCCTATATATTATACCACATTTTTTGAAAATTGCAACATTTTGTATAAAAATCTACAATTTGGCAATAATATTCCCATGATTAGGAGTGATAAAATGAGCAACCAAACCAAAGCTTCGAATTTATTTTTAATATCCGCCTGCGTGTTCGTAATATCGATATTTTTGGGGTATTTAACCTACGTGATGATTTCGGGCGCGCCGATTCTGCGGCGAAATCAGGAACTTGTGCCGGCCGGCAATATCGCCGAACCCGCTTCGAGTGAAGTTCAAGCCGTTGTAAACGTCGAACCGATTGTTATCGACGAAACGCCTGTCTCACACTACATCGTTCGTGAAAACGACGGTAGAATCGGAATATTCCGCAGTGAAAACGGCGAAACGCATTTTATGTACAACATCAACACTCCGATAACGCTGCTCCCTGAAGCGGACAGGGAACTTTTGCGGCATGGCGTTGTGCTTTACACCGAAGAAGAGTTGACTCGGTTTATAGAAGATTTTTCTTCGTAGGGCGTTGCCCTAGAACCCATTTTTGCGCCTGCGGCGGCGAACTTTGCGCGGGCGCGCGCGGCGCGGCAAGGACCAGTCCTTGCCAATCCAGCAAACTTTTGCGCGCCAAAAGTTTGACCAAAAGCGCCGCGCTCACGCACGTGCTCAAAAACCGAGCACACGTGGCTCGGAAGCGAGTGCAATCAACTCACCTCTATTTAAACAACATCTCGCGCTTTTAGGCGCGAGGCGCTCTCAAACGGGCGCGGCGTTTTATCTCACTATTCTTTCCGCGAACGCGGTTCGCTAACCCAGCTTTTTCGTCGCCGGCTTTGATGCAAATCGCCGCTTTTTGGCGTTTGCGTCATAGGCGACCGGGATTGGTAAGGGCAGAGCCCTTACCGCCCGTCCGGCAGGACACTCGCCCTCGGGACGGACCCGAATAATGGGTTTTTAGGGCAAAGCCCTAAAAGCCCGCGCCCATCGGGCGCAGATTTTATAAAACTTTTTTCAAAAGTTTTTCGGTCTAAGGCGCGACGCGCCTTAAACCTTCCATTAAATCTTTATACTCCTCAACCGTACACAATTTATCAACAATCTCAACCAACGCATTGGCGGAAAGTCGCGGCGGAAGCCCAAGCTTGTCCGCCAACTTTTTGCGTAAAACCGCGCTGTCCGCGCCGCCGGATAAGCCGTCCTCGTAGAACATCTGTTTTGTAACCCTTCCGCCATCTTTCGCGGCAGATCGTTCGGTCGCAGCGGATTTTAATATCTTTTTCAACAATTCGGTCGTCATTCCCTCGACGCCAAGCGTTCCCTCGGCAGACGAAGCGTCCTTCCGCCGCTCTTTTCCGGCAATCGCGGGAATATAGGCGTGCTTTACAACGCCGTTTTGTCCGACGCAATTTTTTATATAGTTGCGAATGGAAAAACCCGCCCTGTCCGAATCGGTAAGCACGATAACACCTGTGGTTTTCGCGAATTTTTTGATACTTTCGATAATCCGCTTATCTTTATATAGTAAAAAGCCGTTCGTCTGAATAATAATCGCGTCAGCAACGGCTTTTATTCGCTCTTTATCAAATTTTCCCTCAACAATTATCGCTTCTTTAATCGAAATTTTGTCCGAAATTTTTCTCACACCTTTTCTTATCATTGATAGCGTTATTATATCACAAAACCTTGACAAAATCAATGTTTTTTGATACAATGAAATCAAATTTTGCGGGAGGATATAATTATGAATAAATTTACAGAAAAGTTCATGTCGAACGAGAAAAACCTTGCTTTTTTGAAAGAAACAATGTGGGGACCGAATGGAATACGGCAAGCCGAGGAATTGACTTCACATTTCACAATCACGAAGGATATGAAAATCCTTGATTTAGGTTGCGGCTTAGGCTTGTCGGCGTTGTACTTGGCGCAAGAATATGGCGCGGAAGTTTTTGCCACCGATTTATATGCTGACCCGACAGAGAATTATGAGAGATTTAAATCGCTTGACATTGCGGATAAAATCGTTCCGATGATACTCGACGCGACGCAGCCGATACCATTTGCAAAGGGTTATTTCGATGTGATTTTTTCGGTGGGCGCATACAATATGTTTGGCGATAACGAGGAAATGCTGCCGAATCTTATTCCCTACTTGAAAAAAGGCGGCTATATAGCAGTTTCGTTTCCCGGATTGAAGTATGAGTTTGGCGACAATGTTCCACCGGAAATGCAACCGTTCTGGGATGTTCCCGAGGTTGCGAAAACTGTTCGCGGCATTGAATGGTGGAAGGAATTGTTCGGCAAAGCAGAGGGGATTGAAATTATAAATATCAGCGAACAGACTTGCCACGATATAGCTTGGGAAGAATATCTTGCAAGTCTTGACCCAAGTAGTGAGGACAAATGGGATTTGGATATGATGAAAGCCGAGGGCGGCAAGTATTTTAACACGATTCAGTTTGTTGCAAAAGTTGTATAGTTAGCAAAACTAAGCCGTCCGAGCCAACTGGGCGGCTTTTTCTTTAAAGGAGCAAACGCAAATGTATTATCCCATCCAAATTCCGTTCATTTTAAATAAATCGTTCGCAAGATCGGTTAAATATTCGGAGGAAGTTGTTCCGGAATTTCAAGATTTCATAATTTGCCTATGGGAAATGTGTTCCCTTCCCGAACAAAGCGAAACAGTCGAACATATTATCGTAACCGACGGTTGTATCGACATTGTTGTAAATTTGATATGAAGCAAATCGGTTTCGCGGGAATGAGCAAAACGCTTTTCGACGACAAGATTCACTCTCACTCTCGCTTTATGGGCGCAAGGCTGAAACCCGGCGCTTTTTGCGCAATTACCGGTATGCCTGCAACTAAAGCGATGGACAAGTTTTTGATGTTACGCGAATTTGACAAAAATTTCGACGCTACTCATTTTTTTGCGTTGCCGTTTGACGAGGCGAAAGAATTTTTCAAAAATTACATAGGCAAGCTGATTCAAAACAAAGAACCTAACGAATTTACAACGCTTTTCGACGAATTAAGCGTCGACATTCCCGATTCGACGGCGGAAATTTATGAAAAGTTGCATTTCAGCCCGAGGCAATGTCAGCGGCTGTTTTCCAAGCATTTCGGGCTGTCGCCGCAAATGGTTTTGTGTATTGTGAGGTTTCAAAAGTGTCTTGAAATTCTCGCGTCGGGAAAAACCATGCCGCGCGGTATTTTAGGCATGTTAAATTACTACGACCAATCGCATTTTATCAACGATTTTAAGAAAAATATCGGACTGACGCCGTTTGAATTGGTCAGCAAATATAAAAGTTGACGCATTTTTACAATACGCCGATTCGGTTTCGTGATATGCTTAAAGCAAATTTGAATATTGGAGGTATTTTTATGAACTTTAACAAAGCAGGGGCACGAATTTTGGTAAGGAAAGATTATGGCGCGAGTTTTGATTTTTACACGGAAAAAATGGGGTTAGTGCCGACGTGGGGCGATAGAAACGGCCCGTACACGTCATTCGCAACAGAAGAGGGCGGCGAAGAATGTATGTCAATCTTTATGGTAAGTCATATGGTTGCCTACAAAGGTTACATTCTTCCGGGAGACAATCCGTCGCCGGATACGATTGTGTGCTGTATTCCGTCGGAAGATGTTGACGCCGATTATAAGCGGTTGAAAGATTTGGGTGTTGAATTTATCGGCGAACCGCAAACGATTGAAGATTGGGGTATGCGGTGCGTTTACTTCCGTGACGTGGAAGGTAATTTGTTTGAAATCAACGGTGAAATGAAATAAGTGTATAAAAAAGGAGGAAATTTATCATGAATGAAAAAATTATTGCAAAGGCGAATGAGGTTCTCAAAAAAACCGCAAATGTTAGCTTGGGCGTGGTTGACGAAGACGGGTATCCGACGGTTATGGCGATGTCGATTATCAATCCTGAGAGTATTTCTGAAATCTACTTATCTACAACATTAGATTCGAACAAGGCGAAGCGGCTTTTGAAGAACAACAAGGCGAGCATATGTTGCGCTACTGCTCGCGATAACATCACCCTTGTCGGCGAAGTTGAAATTTGCACCGACCAAGAAACGAAGAGCAAATGCTGGCAAAATTGGTTTTGCGAAGTTTATCCGGGCGGCGAAACCGACCCGAATTATTGCATTATTAAATTTACCACCAAGAAAGTGTCGCTATACGTCGGCGAAGAAGTGGCAGTAGGCGCTTTATAAGGAGGATTTGTAAATGGTTGAATCAAGGTGCGGTATTTTGTGTAGTAAATGTAAATATAGGGTAAATTGCGCCGGATGTTTACATATTGAAAAGCCGTTTTGGGGTGATTCGTGCCCTGTTAAAAGTTGTTGCGAAGACAAAAATCTGAACCATTGCGGCGAATGCGCTAATTTTCCTTGCGACTTGTTAAATCAGTTTGCATACAACAAAGAGGAAGGCGATAACGGAAAACGAATTGAGCATTGCAAACAATGGGCGGCGGCGAAATAAGCATACGCTGTATTGGTGATTAGAGAAGATTGCGCCCTGCGGGCGCGGGCTTTTTCAGAGCGAGGCTCTGTGGGCTTTTTGCGCTCGTCAGCACAGGACGACAAGGGTGTGTTGACACCCTTGTCAAGCCCCAAAAATTTTTTAACAAAAAATTTAGTAAAACTTGCGGCGCAAACGCGCTATGGCGCTATTAAAAGCGCGCCGCTCATAAAGGACTGCAAACATAATCGTATCAGTTAAGTATCTACGGCGGCAAAAGCCGCATGCTCGACTGAAACAGTACTATATCTCGCTAATCTTTCCGCGAACGCGGTTCGCTAACCAATGCTTTTATTGTCGCCGACTTTGGCGCAAATCGCCGCCTTTTGGCGTTTGACGCCATAGGCGACCGGGATTGGTAAGGGCAGAGTCCTTACCGCCCGTCCGGCAGGACACAATGCTCCAGAGCCTCGCTCTGAAAAACCAACAATTGTAATTAATAAACATCTTCTACAAAACAGGAAAGGCGTGTATAGCTTATGGCAGCGGAAAAAATCAGTTTTGAACAGTTTTTAGAAGCAGTAGACGAAAATTATAAACCTTTTATTCAAAATTTGCATAGTTATTTGTCGGACAACAGTTGCAAGGCGGCGTTCGAGGAGAAGAAAAGCGGTTTTATCGCGTCTTACAAGTACGGCAAACCTCCACGGGCACTCGCGTATATGTTTTTCAAGAAAAACGGTATGCTCGTTCGCATTTACGGCGAAAACGTAAGCGAATACAACGATTTTCTTAACACATTGCCGCCCGAAATGGTGCAATCTATTGCAGGTGCGGGAATATGCGGAAGATTAGTTAATAATACTTGCAGTTTGAAATGTACAGGCTATGATTTTACCATTGGAGATGAGCATTTTCAGAAATGCAGATATAATTGTTTCGAGTTTTCAGTAACGGATGAGAACAATCCTTACATTAAATTGTTTGTTGAAAGCGAAATTAAAGCAAGAATGGCATAGTGCCCTTTAAAAAGAAGTCGATTGCGGAAACGCGGTTGACTTCTTTTGTTTTATATAGTAAAATAGGGGTAATTCGTATTTGGAGGAATTCAAATGACTAAAACAAGAAATTTAACCGTTGGAAAAATAATAGCATACTGCTTAATTTTCTTCGCCATATGGAGCGTACGAGAGTTAATCATCCGCCCTTTTTGGTTAAATCAGTTTGATGGATTGACTTGGCACATATTAGAGTCATCGATGAAATTGTTAGTTTGGACGTTACCCGCCATCTTGCTAATCAAATATTTTCAAGACGATATGTGGATTAGCCTGAAAGAAATGTTCACAACCAAGCCCAGATGGTTTAAGGGCGCGCCAATATTATCGATCATTATTATTGTTCCGGTTTTGCAAGCGCTGATTTTCGGCGGCGGACTCGCGATTAGGCCGGATTTCGTACCGCTGTCATTGATTCAAGGAGTAATGTTTGCAGGCATTACCGAAGACATCGTGTTCCGCGGATTTTTGCTGAACGCGTTTCTTAAGAAAATGAAAACGTGGCAGGCGGTTGCGTTGGACGCTGTTTTATTCTACCTTATCCACGTTCCAATTTGGATTTATCAAGGGAACGATCTTGGATTTTTCCTATCGGCAAGCGTCACCGTTATGGGACTTAGCGCGATTTTCGCGTATTCGTTTATCAAAACGAAAAACATTTTCGTTCCGATCGTTCTTCATATGATTTGGAATTTATTGGTGATGACGCTTTATATGGGGTAATTTCTACTATCCTCGACCCCTAAAACTTCTTCTTCTCGGTCGGATTATTTAACGCCGCGACAAAAGATACGGCTAGGGTTAAGACTACGCTTCCAATCTCCCAAAATCCGATAGTTTCCAAGTTCGCAAGCAAGTTCCATTGAGCCAGCGCCACCGCCAAAACCGACGCCCATACGACCGGGCTTTTCCATCTGCTCCACATACAATCAACGCCTTTCTTCATTAGTTTAATTTATATTAATCCGCAACTCTCTACGAATCCTTATCTTGATTCTTTTGCGTAGGAAAATATGCTATCCACGCTATTACGTCGCCAAGAATCGCGGCGCCGATTCCTAAGGCGAGGAAAAAAGCTAAAAAACGTGTACCAAAACCATCAGTTCCAAAAACCCAAAGAACTGTTACAAACAAAATCAAAAGCGCGATTAAATATACCGGAATCAGTTTTATCGACATTTTTTTCGCTTTAACGCAAAACAGATACTGGATAGTGCCCCATAGAACGGCGATTGCTCCCAGAATAGCTATTGCTTGTATAATAAACACCTCTTCTGCTATTACTTAATTTCATTGATATCATACGGCGTCGTCTGATATACGAAATAATTGAGCCAATTTGAGTATAACAAATTCGCGTGGGCGCGCCAGTCTACCCGCGGACGTTTAGAAATATCATCGTTCGGGAAATAATTCTGCGGAACCTGAATTTCCTTTCCTTTGTCCAAATCACGAAAATATTCCTGACTAAGCGTCACGTCGTCGTACTCCGAATGTCCCGTTACGAAAAACTGTCTGTCATTTTTTCCGCACACGATGTAAACGCCTGCCTCATCTGACGTTGACAGGATCTCAAGTTCGGGAATTTTTCGAATATCTTCCTCACGCACCTCGGTATACCGCGATTGCGGCGCGGCAAATATATCATCAAACCCGCGAAGTAGCATCTTGTGCTTGCAATTCACCTTATGCGGAAAAACGCCGAACAACTTTTGCTCCAACGGATATTTTTTCACTCCGTAGTGATAATATAGCCCCGCCTGCGCGCCCCAGCAGATATGAAACGTAGACGTCACGTTCGTTTTCGACCATTCCATAATTTCGCAAAGTTCTTCCCAGTAATCCACTTCCTCAAACTCCAATGTTTCCACCGGCGCGCCGGTAATAATCAAGCCGTCAAACTTTCGGTCCTTAATTTTGTCAAACGTATTGTAAAACGTCGAAATATGGTTCTTCGGCGTGTTTTTCGGCTCGTAAGTATGCGTTTTTAGGAATTCGATCTCAACCTGAAGCGGCGAATTACCGAGCAGGCGCAAAAGTTGCGTTTCTGTCGTAATTTTCGTCGGCATAAGGTTTAAAATTACAATTTTAAGCGGACGAATATCTTGCGTAATCGCCCGTTTTTCAGTTATTACAAATATGTTTTCCTGCTCCAAACTTTTTACCGCGGGTAAATGATCGGATACTTTGATTGGCATGTTGTCCCAACTCCCTCAACTATAATAGATACCTATAAATATACCACAATTATGCCTCAAAAGTCAATAGGACATTTAAAAGGAGCGCACTTTTGCAGTGCGCCCCTATATATTAGCTACTTGTGCTTCCGAATCCGCCTTCGCGTGCTTTTTGAACGGCACCGTGTGCCTCCGCGGCATCGTTGTCAACTTTCAAGAACTTTTGAAATATCCCTTGCCCGACTCGCTCTCCCTTTTTAAGAACGACGGTTTCGGGGAAAAAATTATAGAATGCGAACATGATGTGCCCATCGTTGTCGGGATTTCCGTAGTAATCGCTGTCCACCACTCCGACCGAGTTGGCAAGAACCAATCCCTTCTTCCCGGGATTCCCGGAGCGATTATATAAGAAAAGCGCCTCGTCGTTTGGCATATAAGCCTTTACGCCGGTTTTCACAAGCGTCGGCTTCTTATTCTCGCTCTGCCAAATCGACGGAATTTCAACATCCTCTGCGCATTCAAAGTCGTAACCCGCGCTGTGCGCCGTACTTCGTTGCGGCAGGTTTATATTCGCCTGTTCGAATTCTTTTGCTATCTCAAATCCTCGTGTTTTCATAAATTTATCTCCTTTTTTTCAGAGCAAGGCTCCGAAGCATTTGCGCGGGCGCGCGCGACGCGTCAAGGACCAGTCCTTGACAATCCAGCAAACTTTTGCGCACCAAAAGTTTGATCAAAAGCGCCTTGCGGACTCACACGCTCAAAAACCGAGCGCACATGGCGCGGAAGCAAGTGCGAACAACTCACCTCTGCCCAAATAACATCTCGCGCTTTTAGGCGCGGATTGTCCTCGGTCGAAAGCGACGTTAGTCCTCACTAATCTTTCCCGACTCGCTTACGCTCACTGGATAATTCGACTACAGCTTGCAAAATACGCAAGCTAAGTCTCATTTACCGCGAATGCGGTTCGCTAACCCAGTTTTTCTGCCGCCGACTTTGGCGCAAATCGCCGACTTTTGGCGTTTGATGCTATAGGCGACTTGGATTGGCAAGGGCAGAGCCCTTGTCGCCCGTCCGGCAGGACATAAGCTCGCCGCCTCAGCGGCAAAATGAGTTTTTAGGGCAAAGTCCTAAAAACTCTGCGGCAGCAGCCGCACATATGCGCTTGTCAGCGCAAGACAGCCCGCGCCCGAAGGGCGCAAAATCAACTACACTTACTCCAGCCACACTGCTTACAAATCACGCAACCACCTTCATGCTGCAACTTCTCGCCACAATCGGGGCACATCTTCGCGTTGCTCACGTCAAACAGCGTAGGCATACCGGTTTTATTTGATTCCGATTTCGCGCGTTTCGTTTTGGCGTCGGTGAACTTGTTGTCCACATTCACGGTAGCCAACGCCTTGTAATCGTCCGCAATGGCGCGCGCAATAATGTCGGGGCAGCTCATTCCGTCAAGTTTGTCGCCCCTCGCTTGCGTTCTCACGCACGCGGCGCAATTTATATGACTTAGCTGGTCAATAACTTCGCTAACTTTCACGCCGCTTCGCAAAGCAAGCGAAATTAAGCGGCTCATTCCGTCAACATTAGATTTACAAATCCCACTTTTCGAAGTATTTACAAACGACTCCACGATATGTCCGTCGGCGTTGCGGTTTATGGTGATAAACAAGCTTCCGCAAGCGGTTTTATACTTCGACGTCGTGCCGTAAGTTTTACCTAAGTTTCCGCGCCCGATTGGCGAAATTTTATCAAATTCGAACGTCGCGCTCTCGCCGCCCGAACCGCTGTTGGTCAAAATTCCGGTTCTGCGGCAATTGTCGCGGTAAATGGTGACGCCTTTAAGCCCGTTCTGCCACGCATAGACGTAAAGTTGCCGCACATCGTCCAACGTAAAGTCCTCGGGAACGTTTACGGTTGACGAAATTGACGCGTCAATGTGCCGCTGCCACGCCGCTTGCATACGAATTCGCTCATCGTATTGCAAAGTCATAGCGGTGGAGAAAAATTCGGGTAAATCGTCCTCTTCCTCAATATCGTGCACTTTCATATATTCCGCAACGATGGGCGTAAACACCTTATAATATCGATCCTCGCCGTGCAGCGATTCAGTTTTGCGCGTGTACGAAATATTGTAAATCGGCTCAACACCGCCGCTTATTCCAAGCATGGTGGAAATCGAGCCGGTCGGCGCGATTGTAAGCAACTGCGAGTTGCGCAAACCGTGTTTTTCAACAACTCTGCGGGTTTTTTCGGTGGTATTTACCAAGAAATACGGACTTGCAAACACCGCTTCTTTATCATACGTCGGATATGGACCTTCAACCGCCGCAAGCTCCGCGGAAGCGCAAATCGCGGTATCCGCCATGGTGAAACCGATTCGGTCGCATATTTCAACCGCCTCGGGGCTTCCGTAACGTATACCAAGCTTAATAAGCGCGTCGCCAAGCCCCATAATTCCAAGCCCGATTTGCCGCCAGTTGCCGACGCTTTCGCGTTGCTCTTCCAATGGATGTAGCGGCAAGCCTTCGTCAAGTATTTCGTTCAAAAACTTCACCGAAACCTTGACTACTTCGGCGAATTCCTCCAAGTCAAATTCAGCCTGCGCCGTCATCGGATTTTTCACGAATTCGGATAGGTTGATACTGCCAAGCAAGCAGCTTCCGCCCGCCGGCAGGGGCTCTTCCGCGCACGGATTTACGCCGGAATATTCGAAATTATCATCTTCGCTTAAAAGGTTCCAATTTTTGATCTTATCCCAGAACAGCGCGCCAGGCTCTGCCATATCCCAGTTGTTGTAAGCGATTTTGGACAGCACTTTGCCGGCGTTAACGATTTTTTTGATAACCTCGCCGGTCACCTCGCGGGTATAATGAAGCGTCCAGTCCTCGTTTTTAATCGCCGCGTTCATAAAATCGTCGGAGATTTTGATTGAAATGTTCGCTTTGGTAACTTTGTTCAAATCCGACTTTATATCGATAAAATTCATCAAATCAGGGTGTGAGCAATCAAGCGAAATCATAAGCGCGCCGCGGCGCCCCGACTGCCCGATAAGTTCGGTTACAAGCGAGTATAAATCCATAAATGAGATACTTCCCGTCGTCGCTTTCGCGGCGTTATTAATTCGCGCGCCCGCGGGAGAGAGCTTGGAAATATCTACGCCGCAACCGCCGCCGTATGAATACGTCCGCGCGAGCCGAGCCGCGCAGTCGAATATACTTTCGATATTGTCCTCGGGCGGCGCGATAACATAACAGTTTGAGTATGTAATCTTTCGACCCATGTTGCCAAGCCCGCGACTTGCGAGAATCCGTCCGCCCGGCATAAATTGCCGCTTTTGAATCAGCACGCGCATTTCTTGGTTTCCGCCCGAAACGCGGTCGAACCATTCGTCAAGACTCTCGCCGTTAACGCAATATTTCTTTTCCCAAATATCTCGCTGAAGCTCATTTTCGAACCAAGTCTCGATGACAGTTGGTTCCGCCGGCGAATTTGAATCAGCCGATGATTGAGCCGGAGTTTTTGTAATATTTTGTTTTTTTTCTGTAGTATTTGTCGCCATATTGCTATACCTCTTCTCTCTCTTGTGTTTTCGGGTTTTTCGCACTCTGTTGAACACAATATATTGTGCCCTGGTACAGAGTAGTGATAAAATAATACCATATATATGGTTGCTTGTAAAGAAGAATTTTACGTTTTCTACTGTACAATTTCACCAAATAATCGTATGGTTTTTTATGCAATTTGCCATATTGAATTGTGGTACAATTTATACAAAAGGACGGTGAGTCGACGTGTACAACGATTTTGCGCGGATTTACGACAAATTACAACATGATTCGGAATATGAAAAGTTCGCTAACTATATAGAAGAAGTTTTCGCGAAGTTCGGTAAACAACCAAAACTTATTCTCGATTTGGCTTGCGGAACCGGACGTTTGACCCATTTGCTCGCAAGACGCGGATATGATATGATCGGAATTGATATCTCCCCAGAAGCGCTTGACATTGCCGCAACGCGAGCGGCAGACGAAAGTCGGGATATACTTTTTATTCAACAGGACATGACGGATTTTGAGCTATACGGAACCGTCGACGCGATTGTGTGCTGTTTCGACAGCGTGAATTACATCACCTGCTTGCGCGCGTTAAAGCGGTGCTTTAAATTATGCAAAAATTATCTCAATCCCGGTGGATTGCTGATTTTCGATATCAACACGCCGTACAAATTCGAGAAAATATTGGCAGATCACACTTTTATATTTGATTTTGAGGATATTTTTTGCGCGTGGGAGAATAATTATAATGGAAAGACAAACGAGTTTCAGCTAACTTTCTTTGAGAAAGAAGGCGAAAAGTACGATAAATTCGAGGAAACTCATGTTCAGCGTTGCTATAAAATCGAAGAAATAAAAAATATTTTCGATGGCTTGAAAATGCCGCTTAAAGGCTGCTATAACGAGTTTTCTTTTGCAAAACCAAAGAAAACTTCCGAAAGAGTTTTCTTAGTTTATGAAAATAAGTAAAATAAGTGTTGACAATCTTTTCGTTTCATGATAAAATAGATTTTGTGTGGAAACACATGAAGTTTTAAAGTAAGGAGGAATTTGTAATGATCGGTAAAGTAAAATGGTTTAATGCAGCAAAAGGCTTTGGTTTTATCGAAACTGAAGATGGTCAAGATGTTTTCGTTCACTTTTCAGCTATTGAAATGGATGGATATAAGACGCTTGATGAAGGCATGGAAGTTCAATTCGAAGTTACTGACGGCGCTAAAGGCCCGCAAGCTTCTAACGTAACTCGTGCGTAAGCGTTTGAATTTAAACCAAAAACGACTAAATCCCCAAGAAATTGGGGATTTTTACTTATAAATTAATAGATTGCTCCTGCGGGCGCAAACTTTTTGCCGCTGCGGCGGCAGGCGTTGCGCGGGCGCGCGCGGCGCGTCAAGGACCAGTCCTTGACAATCCAGCAAACTTTTGCGCGCCAAAAGTTTGATCAAAAGCGCCGCGCTCATGCACGTGCTTAAAAACCAAGCACACATGGCGCGGGGGCGCGTACAAACATAGCACACTCAATCAACTAACATCTCGCGCTTTTAGGCGCGGGTCGCTATCGAACGGGCGCGGCATATATCCGTAACCTCGTTTCCGCCAAGCGGGGCACCCGCGCGATTTGTGCGTGGGTCGCAGGCGGTTATATACGTTTTTTGATAAAACTTTTTTCTGAAAAAAGTTTTTCGGGGTTTGTGGCTGAACCGTCGAAATCTTGATTTCGCGAACGGTTCGTCCTTAAGGGTTTCCCAAGAAAACAAGTCGCCTTTTGACGAAGTTTGATTGGTTGAAACCTACTGT
>WRAG01000027.1 GCA_009780345.1 Oscillospiraceae bacterium | reverse complement strand
TTTCGGGGTTTGTGGCTGAACCGTCGAAATCTTGATTTCGCGAACGGTTCGTCCTTAAGGGTTTCCCAAGAAAACAAGTCGCCTTTTGACGAAGTTTGATTGGTTGAAACCTACTGTAAGGGTATTCGATAATACCCTTGACGACCTTGTGCCCTTAGGGCATACCCTAATAAGGTTTTAATCCCGCGCCCGCAGGCGTAAACGCCACAGAGACAGTTTCTAAAGAAAATTTAGTAATTTAAAAAAGGATGAAAAACATGGATAAATTAATTAAAGCGATAACCGCCGACGGTTCTATCCGAATTACCGCCGCGGTTACAACCGGCGTTGTGGGCGACGCGCAAAAAATGCACCATTCATTCCCAATCGCGACGGCGGCGCTTGGGCGAGTGCTTACCGCCGCGCTGATTATGGGTTCGGATTTGAAAACACAAGCGGGAATTTATGCTGACGACGACAGAGGCCCGTCAATTACTATGCAATTCAAGGGCGGCGGACCATTAGGGATCGTTATGGCGGTCGCCGACTCGAACGGCACGGTAAAGGGCTACACAAGCAATCCTGACGTTGTTTTGCCGTCGAAAAACGGAAAACTTGATGTTGGCGGCGGCGTTGGAACCGACGGTTATGTCAGCGTTGTAAAAGATTTGCGGCTTAAAGAGCCGTATACCGGCATTTCGCCTATTCAAACAGGCGAAATCGCGGAAGATTTGGCATATTATTTCGCGAAATCCGAGCAAACCCCAAGCGCAGTATCCCTCGGCGTGTTGGTTGACACCGATTGTTCTGTAAAACGCGCGGGCGGATTTATTATTCAAGTTATGCCGGGCGGCGACGAGCTTGCGGTTAAGCGGCTTGAAAAAAGCATCGAATCACTTCCTTCTATCACCGAATTGTTAAGCGCAGAGGCGAGTTGCGAAGATTTGGTTCGAACAGTCATGCTTGGATTTGATATTAAAATTTTAAGTGAATCCGATATTCAATATCATTGCGATTGCTCGCTTGCGCGCGTTGAACGCGCGCTGATCAGTCTTGGCAAAGACGAACTCGAGCGGCTTATTGAAGAGCAGGACGAAACTGAAGTTACGTGCAGTTTTTGTGACAAAGTCTATAAATTCGGGGAAAAAGAGCTGCGAAGTTTCATAAAAAAATGACGGAGACCTACTGTAAAATAAGTATTTTTGTTATTCTAATAAATTTTTTCAAAAATTTTGAAAATTATTGTTGACATGTAAATTTTTATATGTTATAATATCAAACGTCGCTATGAAATGCACTTGCGTTGTCATAGCAAAGCGTTTTGCAACAATGTGTGTTTTCTGCTCTGTGCTTTACGCTCTTCTATCGGGCGCATAGCTCAGCTGGGAGAGCACCTGCCTTACAAGCAGGGGGTCACTGGTTCGAGCCCAGTTGTGCCCACCAAGATAGCGTAGAGTGCAGAGCAGAAAACGTACATGTGTTTGCAAAAGTTTCCAAAACGCGGTCCGGTAGTTCAGATGGTTAGAATGCCAGCCTGTCACGCTGGAGGTCGAGGGTTCGAGCCCCTTCCGGATCGCCAAATTAGTACGGAGATGTGTTTTACCGCGCATCTCTGTACATTATATTTATCCGACGCGCCTCTGTAGCTCAGTCGGTAGAGCAGAGGACTGAAAATCCTCGTGTCGGTGGTTCGATTCCGCCCGGAGGCACCAATACGGTGTTCAGATATTCATTTATTTTGTATTATAACTGAATACTACACGCGGGAGTGACTCAGTGGTAGAGTGTCACCTTGCCAAGGTGAAAGTCGCGAGTTCGAATCTCGTCTTCCGCTCCAACGAAAACCCCTTGTTTCAAGGGGTTTTTTGCTATTTACCCTCATTTTGCAGTTTAGCATATTTCCCCTTTTGGGGCTGTCTAAAACGGTCTAAAACTATCGCATTTACTGTCAAACTACTGTCAACATTTTATACCGCCAAACCTAATTCGCTGTAAGCTTTATCCAACGTTTTTGCCGATTGCTTAAACACGTCTTGTGAAACAATATGACTATAAACGTCCATCACCATTTTTGTATTAGCGTGTCCCATCATTTCGGATACAACTTTCGGGTGAACACCTTGCTCCAACAATATAGTTGCAAATGTATGACGGAATGTGTAGAGAGAAATATCTTCACTTTCTAAGTTATGCTTTTCAATGAAACGCCTAAGCAAACTCTGCAAGCCTGCATATTTCCGTCTTTCGCTATTCTGCGTATTTGGAAATACATATTTGCTTACAATGCCGTTTTCCTCACAATACAAACGCCATTCTTGAAGTGCTTCAATCACAATCATAGGCATGTTGAAAACCCTCTCACTCCGCTTAGTCTTTGTCACTCCGATAATGTTGCCGCGCTCAATAACATTTCCGCAATCATCAAATTTTACAGTTCGCTTGACTACTTTCCCAACCTTGATACTTTGTTGTTCGATATTTAGATTATCCCACTCCAGAGCAATCAACTCTTGCGGACGAACTCCAGTAAACGCAGACGTAATGATAATGGGTTTAAGTATGTTATTTTCCATAACCAAATTAAATACTTTTGTTCTAATTTCAGGTCGCAAAGCTTTCAGTTTAGTATGTTCCTCAGCACCCTCGTCTCTACATACAGCAACAACCACTTCGTCCATTGGATTTTCCTCAACGATTTTCTTAATCATTTTAGAACTATAAAAGTTGTTCATTAGTTGCCGTATGCGATTTACTTGATCAACGGACAATTCCTTATTTTTCACCTTATTATTGAGAAATTTTTGGATACGCTCGCTTGTAACCGAATGAATATCAAGCTTACCAAATGCGGGAAAGATATGCAATCTCATTTTTATCCGGTGATTTTCCTCTGTTGCAGATGATTTGATCGTCGGCGCTTTGTATGTATTAAACCACTCCGTAAATAAAGTTTGAAAATTCCGCTCCGTTGTTATCTGTACAACTTCCTTGATATAGCCGTTGTCAAACACTTCCTGTTTAAGGGGATTCATTTTACGGATAACTTCGTCTTGCGATTTGCCATACACCAATTTAGAAATACGCTTTCCGTCAGCACCATACCCGATTGTTACCTCACCAACCCATCGCCCGTCTTTACGCTGAAATACTGTACCTTCTTTATTGCCTCTACGAGTTGTTTTTTTCATTTTTGGCATAAGTATCCTCCTGTATACTCGCCAATCTTTAACCATTGACAAGTATTATAGCAGTTATTGCGAGCAAGCGCAACATCTTTTTTACAAAAGTTTCTTAACCGACCAAATTGCAAAACCAATAACGCTCACCACCTTTCGATTACTGTTATCTAATTCGGCTGTCGGAAAATCATCGCTTCGCATAAGTGCACGAATATTATCTTTCCCCAAGCCTGTGATTGTTACAATATCCTCGCAATCTAAAAAATCCTTATCGTACTTCTCAGATATGCGTTTTGCCTCCAACGCAGCGGCAACACCGACATCAGAATTTATATTAATATTTTCTATCATTGTTCCTCCAAATTTTTAATATAATTATAACGCGCTAAAAAACCGCTATACATCATATTGCACAGCGGTTATAACATGGTTTATATTGAAAGTTTTTTATCAAAAATTTCATAGTATATAACAATATTATTAGTAGTATTAATTTAAAACACTCTGTATTTTACTAAACACTTCTTCTGCTTTTTCATGTTGGCTTAAGTAACCATATGGAAAATCGTTTAATACTTTCTTTTGATAGTATTTACGATTGTTTTTAAGTATAGATTTAATAGCTTCAAAAAAGTCAACAGTATCTAGTAATATAGGTTTTATGCGCTCGGTTTCAACACCCCAAAAATAATCCTTAATTTTACCAAACCACCGCACACCATATTCAGTTTTATAGTCTCTAATTAGTTTTTTCAGCTTAGATAGGTTGCTTTTTTTAAGCTTATAGTATGGATTGATAAAATCTTTTGTAAATTGACGAATGAAAAATTTCTTGAACATTTCGTCGGATAACTCGCTGATCTTTTTCGTGTTGAACGTATCTTCTATTTTTTTAGACTTCAAAAATTTATATTCAACCCTCATCAAGTCCGTTACAACATCAGTATTTCGAATATCTTTTAGTTGCTTAGTCTTATTATAAATTATGACCTCGATTGACTGATTTTTTATGTTCAAAGTGTCAATTGTATCGGCAGTCCTATCAACCCAAACACCGCCTTTGTTGTATGGTTTTGGTGCAAGGAGCATAAGGATTTGTAATATACGAACATATTGACGCCAATCATGCTCTAATTGAAAGGTGGTATTCAATTCTAAATATTTAAATTTGATGTTATCAAGTTCGCTACACTTTACGCCATATTTGGTTTTCAAATATTCGAACACTTTTATTAGCTGTTCACGATATTCATTAATTGATAGCGAATTTAAGTTATTACCTTGCCACAGCGAAACGCTTAGTTCAATAAAGGCGTATGTGATACAGCCATCGTACCCCGCTATTAAAGTTTTGAAAAGCCTATTGTCGGTTATTTTTAGCGATTTAAAGCTTTTGCCATCGCTTAGATAGTAAAACCCATTTGGGTTTAATTCCACTCTGTCGGACATTTTTTCAAGCTTATTAAAATCAATAGATTCAATTATAAACCCGTTGATCTTTGTTTTATCTATCATAAGAAAACTCCCTTTTATGTTAAGATAGGTCTGTGTCCGCTTGATAGGCGTACCGGAGCCTCCCCGACATATTATAGTTCGTATCCTCACGAATTTAGCTTGTAAAAGTAATAAAAAAGACCATCTATGTTGCTTCATAGATAGCCTTTTAAGTATATTAATTTTTGCCGCTGCCTCGTACGAGCCGTATTTAGGTTACAGCTCACCTGTCGACATATTCACGAGCTTACCGACCGCCGACGGAATGTATCCGTTACCCTTTTGTTTATCGTCTTTAAGGTAGACTAATAGCCGCTGTTGCATTGCGACCATCATTAGCGAAAGTATTTGGTGTTGGTGTTATCTGTCGTTTATTTTTTACTCTCACTATATAAGGGATTGAAAATGGCAAAAAGTAAACTAAATTGCGAAATGTTTACAAAACGTTTACAATTCACAGATGTAATATTGTGTTTGTAAGCTCTATAACATCAAGCTTTCAGCACGTTTTTTCATTTGTTTTTCACCATCACTATATATACGTTTTAAAACGGCGAAAATATAACGTAAATATTCACAAAAATAAATTTTTTTATTGTGCAATATGTACAATTGCGGTCTTAGAGATATTGTTTCTTCTTATTGTATAAGGGTTTTAGAATCGCATTTTTATTCACAATCCACGATAAGCGACAAAAAATTCAATTCAAAATTTATGATTAAACCTCAAAATTTTTTAATATCAAACCTTAAAATAAACTAATCTATAAAAATATATACGACTTTCGAAAACTTATCGTCGATGAAGAAAATATAAAAGAGCGGTCTTTGACCGCTCTAAGCCTTGTGCTACATAGCGCAATATGTCGTAAATTCAACGAGCGAGTCCTTTATTGATAGAAGTTTGAGAGTTTGCTAAAACAAGCAAAATCGCAGGAACAGTCATTAAAATAGCTATAACCCTTGATACAAGCGAATTCGCTCGATGTTGCGTAAGTTTAACTATCTCAAAATTAATCTACTAATCTTTTTTCTTCATACAAATTTATAAAATCTAATAATAACGGATTCGTCCAATGGTTTCCGTCAAAATCTTCATACGAAATTACAATGGCTTTCAAGAATGACACATCTAAATTTTCATCTATTCTCATTCCGTAATATGTGTCTCCTACCCTTCCCCTGTAAAAAGTTCCCGGCATAAGATTAATTGTGTCAAGATTAAGTCTTGAAAAATAATTCCCGTCAGAAATACCTATGCGTTGCCTAATTCTTATTGGCAATCTATTTCTATCCCACGCAACAAACCCAACAACCGCATTTCTGATTGGCACATCACTATTATTGTATAGTATAGCTTGAATCATTGAGTCACGACCAATACGAAAATGGCTTGACGGAAGAAAATTTGTGCTATCAACAAAAAGTGGTTGTTGTCTAATTGCCTCGTCAAGTTCTTCGACGGTCAAAAATGCTTGTCCGCGCTCTAATCGTGAAACCATTTGTTGATTCAAGTTTGCGCGTTCTTCAAATGCTCTTTCGCCAAGAATATCCACATTACTCACTATTGTCGGCATTCCATCTGCATTAAGGATTACCGTTGCGGCAAAATTGTTTGATACCATATTGCCTAATGCGTTTTGTCCTCTAACGATACCTAATACGTCGTATGTATCATCGGTTATTTGGAAAAATCTAACCCTTGAAATATCCTCGAATTCAGCTGTGTCGGGCTGTCTTAGATTGTCTGCAACTTCTATCTTCACCAGTTCCCATATTAAATCCTCGGCTGTCTGCCTTTGGAATACATTGCCTACCTTGCTATTACCGCCACAACCCCCTAATATTAAAATTATTATAACACAAAACGATACACAAATAATTTTGTTCATATATACAACCCCTTATAAATAATATAATAATTTCCCCTATCATATCACTATTGCCGAAAGTTGTCAACGCTTTTTGTTCAATATTTTTAATGAACTATAATAGTTTGTTAAATAGCTCTGTTTTTAGTATTATTTCAATATGGGGGTATGCTAGAATGAGTGAAGTTGCCAAAGCATTAGGAAATAAGCTAATAAGTATAAGAGAAGATTTAGGCATAAGCCAAGAAGAACTGGCTTTCAAGTGCGGTCTTGCGGCGGCTCATATGGGGCAACTTGAGCGAGGCGAAAAATCCCCCACGTTAGATACTTTGCAGAAAATTGCTGACGGATTGTATATTACTATTTCGGATTTATTGGATTTCGGTATGTCTTTGCCTGCTAATAAGTTAGATAGCAAAACAAACAAAATCGTTGCTATCGTTCAAAATAGGTCGGAAACAGAGAAATCAAAAGCACATGATATGTTGAAACTTTTATTCAAATAAAAAACCCTCTCAATGTATCATCTTTCATATCGTCATTTATTCCAATATATCGCAAGGTGACAGACGGAGCGGAATGATTAAATATATCTTGTAGTATAACAACATCTTTGTATTGCTGATAGTGCCAGTAACCAAAAGTCTTGCGCATTGTGTGCGTGCCTATCTCTGTCAGCCCGATCTCTCGTGCGACATCATTCAAAACCCTATACGCTTGTATGCGTGAAATCGGTCGATTTTCGCCCTTTCTACTCTGTATTATAAAATCTGTATCCAGTAAGCTATTATCGTTCAAATATCGGTCTATTTCACTCTTTAACTGTTCATTAATCAAAAATCGTTTGCGCTTGCCGGTCTTTTGCTCGGTTATGCTGACGTGAGTCCTATCTCGCACATCTGCTACCGTTAAATTGAGTATATCGCTAATCCTCAACCCCGTATTTAAACCAATCACGAACATTATGTAATATTTATCCGCCTTGTGTTGCAACAAGCTTTTGATTTGGCTGATAATTTGCGTATCACGAATAGGTTGTACTGTCATTTTGATTACCTCGCTTGTATTGAATTTTTGATATGATTATACGCGATTTTTAGTAACTTGTCAATACAAAATATTACATTCGAACATGGTTTTTAGGATTGAAATTAAAAAACATTGATTTTATAGCGTTTATTCGTATTAAGATATGTAACATAATTAGTATAATGTTACATTAAGGGTTGTTTGAATGAAATTTGAATATCTTACAAGGGGTATATTACACATTGATATTTTTTATAAAAGCAAAGAAATCACACAGCTGATATTGTTCATTTTGGCACGAAAAAAGACAGCGTTCCCGCTGTCTTGATGTTATTCAATTTTATACTTTCTCTATTTCTACGCCTTGCGCTCCTCGCAACACTCTATAAATTTTCACAATGCCATTAGTGTCGTTAACTTTGTAAAATACCAAATAATCTTCAACCACCAACCGCCGATAGTCTTTGTATTCTGATCCTATGTAAGGCATATTCTCTAAATTGAATATAGCCTTTTCTAACGTAATCATAAAATTTTTGAAAGTGTTTGCGTAAAATTGCGACAGATACTCTGCAATATTCTCAATGTCTTGCTTTGCCGCCGGCAAGTAAACTATACTATAACCCATATTTACTCCTTAGCTCGCCCCAAACTTCTTCGTGAGAATGCCATTTTGTGTTTGGATTATTTGCTTGCGTTTCAGCCTCAGCTAATTTTTCATCAATATAGCGATAATGCAAAAATTCCTCGTACTTCTTAAAACTATCCATACTTATCAGCACGGATTCACTCTTGCCGTTATTCGTTATGATTATATGGTCGTTCTCTTTAACAATGTTTGCCAATTCGGGATAATTGTTTCGTAAATCTCGCACGGGGCGAACGTGTGTATTTAACATTTTGAAAGCCTCCTTATGATACATATTGTATCACGACGTTATGGTTTTGTCAACATTTATTTTGTTGTTGAAATGAATTGACAGAATGGTTAAAGATTAGCCTATTTTTTAATATTTACTGTCAAACTACTGTCAAATTCTAAAACTCCAAATCCGAAACACTATGACATAAGGCGTTTATAGCCATTTTTCTTGAATTAAGCACGAACCTTGCCAAGGTGAAAGTCGCGAGTTCGAATCTCGTCTTCCGCTCCAACAAAAAAACTGTCGATTTTAGTCGGCAGTTTTTTTGTATTGCTTTTATATTAATGATATTTATTTATGAAATAAAGTCAGCAAAATCACTTGCGGTCTGGCAAAAACTCTTGGATAATATGATCCTATACCATTGCTGACAAAAACCGGCACACCGTCATGAGATTCAGCCCAACCGGACCTAAATCTACTACCATACTCCGAAATAACTCTCATGTCTAAACCAAAACTCCACAATCCAAAAAAATTCATTTGTCCGCCATGAGTATGACCACTTAAAATTAAATCAATATTCGTGGTATCCTGTATCATTGAAACATCAGGATTGTGTGAAAGCAAAAGAATAAAACTATCTGCCGCCACACCCGTCTTAGCTTGTGAAATATCGGGGTTGCGATTCCAAAGGTCTTCTACTCCGGCTAACCAAAAATTATCGCGTACATATACACCGCTATTTGACAAAGGTATGATTCCAACAGCCTCCATTGCCGGAAACAGATATTTATAATTATCGTGATTTCCCTCAACTCCGAAAATTCCGTCAGTAGTTTCTGTTTGCGACAAAATCTCTAAATCATAACCCAATAAATCAACATGATTAAAAAAATCTCCGCCAAGCAGTAACAAATCAATATTTTCCTTATTCAACCTATCTCTAATACGCCATAATCGTTCTTCATCAGCTAAGTGTATATCCGTCACAAAAGCAATTCTGTAGCCATCTAATTCAGGCGGCAAATTATGTGATTTAAAAGAAATTTCCACATATTGCACCATCCTATCCAAAGTAAGCGCATGGGCGGCATGAATAAGTATAATCGCTGCTAATATGCCTAACGTTACTCTCGACACCGTTTTTTTAGGAAGTATTTTTTTCAGCTTTTCTTTTATCATTTTGCTATATCTCCCTTTTTTGATTCAGAAATAAAAATAGTGATTTAACACTAAATCGCCATATCAATCATACTGCATTTGCATCAATTTGTCAACGTAACCGATAAGTAAATAAATAAAAAAAAACAAAAAACCTTTAAAACATTTTTGCCTTCTCAATCGTATTACTTATGAAAGACGAAATCATTGTATTCTTCACAAATTATTTACAAATATGTTGGAACTTTTACAAAAATTATTCGTCTAATAATATGTGAGATTAATTAATTAAATCTTAAGGAGGTTTCATTATGAAAAAAGTATTGGCATTGGCAGTAGCAGTAGTGATGGTAGTTGGGTTGGTCGGGGTTTTGGCGCTTGATTACAACGTTCCGGAATACGCGAATCAAACCACGTCAACATGGACGATTACGGATATTTTCGCATCGGATAGCGCGGAAGTTACTATGATTAACGAAGAAGGCGACTTGGTTATCCACATTACCGAAGACACAATCGTTTATTTCGAAGATTTCGTTCCAATGAGCGACGTCGAGGAAGGCGAAGAAGCGCAAATGACGCAAATGGTTCGCGAAGTATTGTTCGGACGCACTTTGGCGGAAGTTTTAGACGGCAGAAGAATGACCGTTACTTACGGCCCGGTTGCTTGGAGCATGCCGGGACAAACTACTCCGATAAGCGTAAAAGTATTGTTTGAAACAGCAGTAGCTCTTCCGGCAATCGAAATCGAAACAGGCGAAGGTTATGAGAATATCATGACTTTGCCGGGTGATATCAGCAATATCGACTGGGATGACTACGTTTGGATTCCTGAACTTAACGGCGAAATCGTTGTAAACAACGTGATCATCGACGCGGCAAGTCCGTTTAATTACAGCGACGTTGGCGGCCCTAATGTTGTTATGGTTCCGCTTAGAGCGGTTGCGGAAGCGTTGGGATACGACGTTTCGTGGAGCGAAGAAACGCAAAGCATTATGCTTGGCGTTGGAATTCACGTATTTATAGGAAGAAACGAAGCTTATCGCGGAAGAATGGCTCCAATTGAATTGTCGCTTTCTCCGTTTATCAGAGATAACTTGACATTTGTTCCGCTTGATTTCGTAAGAAACGTGCTTGCGCAAAATGTGTGGGTGTTCGAAGGGCAAGTTGTAATCGACTCTGAATATCAAATGATGTAATTTGAATTTTCAAACAAAAACACCTATCTCTTTCGAGATAGGTGTTTTTTTGCGTAAAAATCGCGCCGCCTAAACACTTGAGTAAAATTTCCCTCTTGTGAATTCAATCTTCAGCGGCTTGCGATACATATATGCCTTGATTATCAAGCGAACCTCCTCCGCCGTCTCGGTTGTGAAAATTAGCCGCCCGTGCGTGATTCCCGACTTTTCTACCTCTTTCAGCTTGTCCGCCATAAAAATCGGCACGGAATTATGTAAAGTGTCGCCCTTCACGAAAAACTTTACGCCCTTCCTGTCGGTTACAACGCCGCTGATTTGCGGATTTCCAAGCTTCATAAGCGGAATTTTTCCGTAGATCACAACTTCGGTGTCGATCAGTTTCTCGATATCTCTGATTTGCGCCAAATTAAGCTCGGGATGAAGCGTCGCGCGCCCCACTCCTAAGTTTTTCAGCGCGCTAAGCGCGACCGAGTTAAAGCAATGCACCGAAAAATCCGTCACACAACCGGGCGCAATCTCGCCGTATGAAGCGGCGTAATTTTTCTCGATCTCGATTCCCAGGCTTTCGCACGCCTGCTCTTGTTCCGGCGTAAGGCAGGTTGCCACAAACTTAATCGGCATTCTTGCGCCTCCCTCCATACGGATTTTTAAGCGCGTCCATGTACATTCCGCTCAAATTTCCGCAAAAATATCCGTCGGTATAGCCGCCGCGGTTGAAAATGCCAAGCATTTTTTGCTTTTGCGGCTCGCTTAGAGGTTTGCCGTCCAAAACGGCGCGGTATGCCGTCACAACCGTTCGAACATAGTCCTCGCCTTTCATGCGCCCTTCGATTTTCAAGCTTGAAATTCCCAAATCGCCAAGTTCGCCCACGTAATCCACAAGGCATAAATCCTTTAAACTCAGCAAAACGCCGCTCTTTCCGCCCGACTTGTATGGCAATCTGCACGGTTGCGCGCACTTGCCGCGATTCGCCGATCGCCCGCCGATAAAACTGCTCATCAAGCATTGCCCCGAATACGCGGAACATAGTGCGCCGTGGACAAAAACCTCCAATTCAACGTTCGTTTTCTCGCTTATCTCTTTAATCTGCGCTCGGGACAGTTCGCGAGCGAGAACTACTCTTTTAAAGCCCAACTTCCCCAAAACTTCCACGTCTTCAAGCGTCGAAGCGGTCATTTGCGTGCTTGCGTGCAAATTTGCGTTCGGAAAGTTTTGCGAAATTAAGCTTGCAAGCCCCAAATCCTGCACGATAAAAGCGGACACGCCTGAATTGTAGGCATATTTGACAATTTCCATCGCCTCTTTAAGTTCGCGGTCGGTCATCAAAGTGTTGATGGCGAGATAAGTTTTTACGTTATTATCGCTTGCGTACTTTATCGCCGTTTTAAGTTCGTCAGCGTCGAAATTCCCCGCGAACGCGCGGGCGGAGAACTTTCCCGCGCCGAAATAAACGGCGTCCGCGCCGGCGGCAACCGCGGCTTTTAGCGTATTAAAGTTTCCGCTTGGGGCTAATAATTCGGGTTTCATGGGTTTATGACACCTCGTGTTTTAAAAACTTTTGAAAAAAGTTTTATCAAAATTTGCGCCCAAGCGGGCGCAGGTTAAGGCGCGTTGCGCCTTAGACCGTTTTGCGCGTGCGGGCGCAGGCTTTTGTTTGGGCTTCAAAGCCCGTTAGTTTGATAAGGGTCAAGAACGGCAAAAATCGCCGTTTGAATGGCGAAAGGTAATTGTTGGCACTTTGTGCCAACCGCCATTACCGTGACCCTTATCAATCCCCGAAAAACTTTTAAAAAAGTTTTATCAAAACTTGCGGCGCAAACGCGCTATGGCGCTATCAAAAACACGCCGCTAAAATAGTGCAAACAACTTGCCCCTCAGTTAAGTAAGTACGGCGGCAAAAGCCGCAATCTCGACTGAAACGGCGTTCTCACACACTAATCTTTCCCGACTCCCGTTGGTCGCTGGATAATTCGACTACAGCTTACAAAATACGTAATCTAAGTCTCATTTACCGCGAATGCGGCTCACTAACCCAGTTTTTTCGTCGCCGCTCGCGGCACAAATCGCGCTTTTTGCGTTTGTGATCGCCAGGCGACCGGGATTGGTAAGGGCAGAGCCCTTATCGCCCGTCCGGCAGGACACAATGCCCGCAGAGCCTCGCTCTGAATAATGGAGTTTTAGGGCAAAGCCCTAAAACCTCCGCGCCCGTTGGGCGCAAGTCGCCGCAAACGGTATAAGGCGCGTTGCGCCTTAATCATACACCTCTATCGCCGCGTCACGCAAATGCGCCGCAACATCACCGGTCACCGTCGCAACGATATGAATTCCGTCCTCGCGATAATCACATTCGGTTACCTGCCCATTCGCGTAAACGCGTGAGATCAACGCGCCCGAATCAAGCGGCAATAAAACCGACATCACAGTACGTGTTTCGGCAAGTTTTCGTGTAATCGCACTCATTAAATCTTCAATCCCCGCGCCGGTTACGGCGGAAATCGCGACACTATCGTCAGGTATAATAAACTCCCCCGCAATATCCTGCTTATTATACACCGTCAAAATCGGCTTATCGTTCGCGCCCAACTGTTTCAGCACATCTTCCACGACTTCCATATGTTTCTCTCTCTCGATCGACGACGCATCCACGACGTGGAGCAGCAAATCGGCATACCGCGTTTCTTCAAGCGTCGCGCGAAACGCGTCCACAAGATCGTGAGGAAGCTTGTTGATAAATCCAACCGTGTCTACCAACAGAATCTCACCGCTTCCAAAATTCACGCGGCGGGACACAGGATCAAGCGTCGCAAACAGCTTATCCTCCGCCAAAACGTCGCTGTTTGACAGATGGTTCAAAAGCGTCGATTTTCCCGCGTTAGTATACCCGACAAGCGCGACAACAGGGATATTTGAACGCTCGCGCGCGACACGTTGAACGCCGCGCTGGGCTTTTATCTTGTCAATTTCTTTTTCCAGTTCATGAAGGCGTTTTCGCAAAATCCGGCGATCGACTTCCAACTGCGTCTCACCCTCGCCGCGGCGCGCTCCGGCGCCGCCGCCGCCACTTCCGCCGCCGCCCATTCGAGATAAATGCGTCCAATATCCCGTCATTCGGGGAAGCATATATTTCGTCTCCGCAAGCTCAACCTGCAAGCGCCCTTCGCGGGTTTGCGCCCGCCCGGAGAAAATATCAAGAATCAGCGACGTTCTGTCCATAATTTCCGTTTTCTTGCCAAGTTCTTCTTGAATATTTCGAATTTGCGCGGGCGAAAGCTCGTCATCGAAGATAACTACGTCCGCCTGCAACGCTTGAATTTGAAGAACCAAATCGTGAAGCTTACCATACCCGAGATAATAGCTGTTGTCCGGCTTCGCGCGGGGCTGCACAACCGAGCCGACTGTTATAAATCCCGCAGTATCCGCCAGTTGCAGCAGTTCTTTCAGCGGTTCTTCCTCATCCTGGGCCCCGATACCCACCAAAATCGCGCGCGCAATCTCGAAATCCGCGTTATGTGATTCCGCAGGGCGAATTCGCACGTCCGCCGCGCGGATTTCGTCCCAAAGCAGGTCGTCCGGAATCGAATCCGCCGAATACGGCCCGAATAAGTTGAGCGAAAGCTCGTTATCCGATATAGCCTCGTCCAAAATGCCGACTTGCATGGAATCGGGCGCCCCATCAGCCACCCCAATCGCCGCCATAGCGTCGAAACGAAGCGATTTCAACGATTGTATATCAACACTCGAAAGCCGCGAGTTCCCGCCCGGATGCGTGTGGATACACCGAATCCCGCTCAACCGAGTTTCCGACCGCCTCATTCGAAGCGCGGGAAGATTTACCCTATCCTGCTCGCCAACCGCGACAGTTACAACTCTACCCGCACGGTCGATGTAAACCATCGCTTCCCGCCCGGTGATTTCGGTGAATTGCGCAAGCAAATCAAGCATTTCCGACGTGCAGAACTGCTTGCGGTCAACTTCCATATCATATATGGTTTCGAGCCGCTCGATATACGTCCGCCGAATTCCGTTTATATTCCCTTGAACCTTTTGCATAGTCAATCAACTTCCTTTTTCATTATTATCGTTGTTCAACAAAAATTGAGCTTTAAGCGCGGCGAAAAAAATTTTATGCTTTGGCACAATGAGAGAATTCAACACAAATTTTGTATCATCGCTTTTAATTATCGCAACCCTGCGATATTCAACGCCGCGCGTTCTTCCGGTCACATCTTGCATATCTTTCACATCTCTAAATAATATTTCAGTTACCTTTTTGCCGCGCGAATGTTTTAAGCCAAACTCATAAAGAGTCGCTTTCATCGATCTGCCAAAGCGTATCAACGCAACAATCCAAAAAGCAACATTAAAACCTACAATGGCAAAGCCATAAATAATCCAAAGATTACTACCTGTCATTGACGCAAAAAGAAAATCAAGTATCATCAAAGCAAGGATAAAGATAAATAATAAAGCCACTAACGAAAACCCGATTATCCTGCCGACAACCGCTCCCGTTCCCAACTTATGCTCCATTATTTGTTTCCCGAATTTATGGTCATAATACATTTTTCATTCCCTCCACTTCCCTCATTATATCGCACCCACACCAAGAAATCAAGGGATTTCTTCCGCGTTACGCACAAAACCACCAAATTCGGCGCAACAAAAAAGGATACATATAAAATATGTATCCTTTTTATTTGGTGCCCGAGGCCGGACTCGAACCGGCACGTTGTCACCAACATTGGATTTTGAGTCCAACACGTCTGCCAATTCCATCACTCGGGCAGTCCTCATCACTCGCCCTCTCTGCTCGTTTCGCCGCAGCAAAACGCGGCAAAAGCTCACATCACGGGCGGTGATTCGTCTTTCCCAAAAAATCAGAGCTTAGACTCAGGCTTTTCGGGAACCCTAACTCACAACTTGCATATTATAACACACCCAAATTCCCTTGTCAATGTTTTCTTAACAAAAAATCCGCAAGTTTTTTTGCGGATTTTTCGGCAAGGGCGCGCCCTTATTTACTCATTTATCTGTACGGCATAACTTCCAGCCAATATCCGTCGGGATCGGCGATAAAATATATTCCCATCGCCGGGTTTTCATAGCAAACGCAATCCATCTCCTTATGATGCTTATATGCCGCGTCGTAATCATCCACCCGAAACGCGATATGAAACTCATTCTCGCCCAAGTTATACTTTTGCGGATGCTCTTCCAGCCAGGTAAGCTCCAACAAATGCTCCGCTTGGTCGTTTTTGAGGTAAACAATGATAAAACCGTCGCCGTTTATGCGTTTTTGCTCGATAAGCCCCAACGCCTTTTCGTAAAATTCCAAACTCTTTTCCAAGTCAGCAACATTGATGTTATTGTGATCTAATTTAAACTTCATAAAAATCCGCTCCTTTTTTTGTTATGTATATTATAATCCTCTTCCTCAATGACCCCATCCCTCATGATATTCAAAATTCGATACCCTGCCATTAACCGCATTATAATGAAATGTTCCGTGATGCGGTCCGATACCTGTTACAAAACGCATTTGCATTATCGAATCGTCGACCCATTCGACAAACATTAAATAATGCTCGTTTGGTGCGTGTTCATATGGGAAATGGTTGGAAAACAAATCGAAATCATCTTTAATCGACAGTCTAATACTGCTGAAATCATTCGTATCAACAACAATAGTATCAACATAGAACGTCGAATGGGTTTCAATTACTGCAAATCTGCTATTTGGAGACCACCCAATTACGCCGCCGTAAAAAATTTCTTCAATAACCAATTTAAGCTCATCTGTTGTTGAGTCAACAACATGCCACCTTCCATCGCGAATGTCCATGGAAGCGACTTCCAACCGATAATTCCCATTAGGTGAGGTTGATACGATTCTAGGTGAAGACGGAGGCGGTGGTGGATCTGGCGGTGACACATCGACATCCTCCGCTACATCAGACGGCGGTTCTGATAAAGATTCTCCACATCCAAATAAAACGAAACTCACTAACATCGCAAAACACACTAACGAAATAACAGGTAATTTTCTAAACATATCAACAATCCCCTTTCGCAAGTACGCTTCTACTTCCCTGCCTCGCCCAAAAAGCCGTACTCGCTTTCGCCGCGGCGCGTTCGTCCCATAAGATTCGCCGCAACGTTTCGCGGCAATTGCCCCTCGTACAGCACGCTGTAACACTGATTGACAATCGGCATTTCAACGCCGAATTTCTGCGCCAACGCTTTCGCCGCGCGGGTTGCGTTAACGCCCTCGACAACCATTTTTATCTCTTCCTGCGCTTGCGCCAACGTTTTGCCTTGCCCCAAAAGCATGCCGCAACGGCGGTTTCGGCTGTGCGCAGAGCAGCAAGTCACAATCAAATCGCCAACGCCCGACAATCCGCCGAACGTTTCGGCGCGCGCTCCCATAGCGACGCCAAGCCGCGTCATTTCGGCGATTCCGCGCGTCATAAGCGCCGCTTTCGTATTGTCGCCGTACCCCAAACCGTCCGAAATTCCTGCGCAAAGCGCGATAATATTCTTCAACGCGCCGCCAAGCTCTACTCCAAGTATATCAGCGTTTGTGTACACTCGAAAATACGGATTCATAAAAATATCCTGCACAAATTCGGCGGTTTCTATATTTTTCGCCGCGACAACGTTGGTGCTCGGCTGCGAGCGGGACACTTCCTCGGCGTGCGACGGCCCCGACATTACTGCCACGTCGGCGTTCGGGATTTCCGAGCCGATCACCTGCGAGAGAGTGAAAAGTGACTCTTCTTCCAACCCTTTCGCGATATTCGCGATGATTTGTCCGTCTTTCACGTGCGGCGCAATGCTTTTGGCAGTCGCGCGCGCCGCGAAACTCGGAACCGCCATAACGATTAAATCAACATCGGCACATTCGCCGATATTATTCGTAAATTCGATGGTTTCAGGAATTTTTATCCCCGGCAAAAACGGCTTATTTTCGCGATATTTTTTCAAATCCTCGCACTCTTGCGAGCTATAAGACCACAAAATAACGCTGTGCCCCATTTTCGCAAGCATAACCGCGTTCGCCGTCCCCCAACTTCCCGAACCTATAACCGAAACTTTCATCCTTACTCCTTCTTTCTGCCCACCTTATTCTCCGTCCCGTTAAACAACCGAGCTATATTCTCACGATGCATTTTTATACTTAAAATTGCCAAAAACGCCAAAAACGCAACAAGCTGCATATTTCCGCGATTAAAAATAAACGCGAATCCTACCGCGCTTATGCCGCCAAGTATCGAACCGAGCGATACGTATTTCGTAGTAAGTATTATTATCAATCCAACCGCCAACGAACCCAATCCAACCGGCCATGACGCAAAGAAAATCACGACGCTAGATACCACAATCCCTTTGCCCCCCTTGAATTTAAAGAAAATCGGAAAATTATGCCCAAGCACCGCACCCATTCCCGCGGCATAAAGGTATGTATACATCGCCGTTTCATCGCGGAACACAAGCCTAACAGCGGTCAAAACAATCGCCGCTTTAAGCGCGTCTCCGAGCAACACCAAAACTCCCGCCTTTTTCCCCATAGTTCGCATGGCATTAGTCATTCCGGCGTTTCCGCTTCCGTGATCGCGGATATCAATGTTTGATTTCAGCTTTCCAACGATAATCGAGGTGTTTATACTGCCGACCAAATACGCGGCAGCCATAATAACGAGCGCCGTAGCTATCATATTCATATCAATCGACGCCAGCCAAAGTTGAAAATTCCTCTGCCAAAGTTCCATTATTGTTCGCCTCGCTCTCTTATGCTGAACCTAATCGGCGTCCCCTCGAATCCGAATGTATCTCTAAGTCTATTCTCCAAATATCTGATATATGAATAGTGCGCAAGCTGACTTTTATTAACGAATAATACGAAGGTCGGCGGTTTCGCGCTTGCCTGCGTCGCGTAATAAATTTTAAGCCGCTTTCCTTTGTCTGACGGCGGTTGCACCATCGCAACGGCGTCAGAAATACAATCGTTTAATATTCCCGTGGAAATACGCTTCGAATTCTCCGCAACCACCGAATTTATAATGCTGAACAGCGATTCAACCCTCTGCCCGGTCAGCGCGGATATAAACACCACCGGCGCGTACAACATATATCCCAAGCCTTCCCGCACTCGGTTTTTATATTCGCCGAAAGTATCGTTATCTTTCTCAATCAAATCCCATTTATTCACGACGATAATGCACGCCTTACCCTGCTCGTGCGCGTAGCCCGCAACCTTTGTGTCCTGCTCGGTTACGCCCTCCTCGGCGTTAATCATAATCAAACAAACGTCAGACCTATCCACCGCCGCAAGAGCGCGCACAACGCTGTACCGCTCAATATCCTCGTCGATTTTGCCGCGCTTCCGCATTCCGGCGGTGTCGATAATTACATACTTTTGCCCGGCTCTTTCAAACGCGCTGTCAATCGCGTCGCGGGTTGTGCCGGCTATATCGCTTACAATCGCGCGGTTTTCGCCCAAAATTTTGTTCACCAACGACGATTTTCCGACATTCGGCTTACCGATTACCGCGATTTTGATAATATCCTCGTCCTCTTCCGTTTCCTTAATCTCAGGCAAGCTCGCGACAACTTCGTCCAACAAATCGCCGACTCCCATGCCGTGAACCGACGACACCGCAAGCGGTTCGCCCAACCCAAGATTGTAAAATTCGTAAATCTCCATCGGCGGTTTGCCGACATTGTCAACTTTGTTGCATACCAAAATAATCGGCTTCCCCGACTTTTGCAAAATCGCCGCAACGTCTTTATCCGCCGCCGTCAAGCCGTCCCGCACATTTACCATAAACATGATAACGTCCGCCATATCAATGGCAAGCTCCGCCTGGTCGCGCATTTGCGAAAAAATCACGTCCTTGTTGTGCGGCTCAATTCCGCCGGTGTCAACAAGCGTGAATTGCACGCCGTTCCAATCGGCGTCAGCGTAAATCCGATCCCGCGTCACACCGGGCGTGTCCTCGACAATGGCAACCCGCGTCCCCACTATTTTGTTAAAAAGCGTTGATTTCCCGACGTTCGGGCGTCCCACAATGGCTACTATAGGCTTAATTTTAGCTCACTCCCATCTATTGTTAAGGCTTTTACCTTTACATTCAACTCTCGTTCAACATCTTCAACCGTTATATCGTCCAAAAAGACTGTGCTATCAGCACGTAGCATACATTTCGGAATCAGAATTTCGTCCCCCAAGCTCTTACCGCGCAACTGATTAATTATATCCTGCCCCGTTACAAGTCCCGCAACCGTAATACGCTCACCGAAAAATTCGTTCTTTATCGCAAACACTTGCGTTTCCGGCGACACCGACTTGACTAGCTCACTAATAAATTCATACGCCGCAACGCCTGTAATTATCGACTTTTTCGTCTCGCTCGACTTTAGAATTTCCGTCTCCTCGAATTCCTGTATGAAGCTCGCCATCATTCCAACGCCGTTCTCAATCTGCAAAAAATCCTCATACTCCTCAAATGTCGGAATCGCCTGCTCCGCCAGCAAATAAAACTCATCCGCCAAAAATACGAACCTCGTTCCAACTCCGTCAAGTAATTCAACTTGACACTCACCAACCGCCGCAACCACCGCACTTGCCGACTCCTTATCAAACGGAATCAACTCCGCCAATCCCTCGCGATACTTCGTCAACCCAACCGGCACCACCGAAACACTCTCAACCGCCGGCGACAACTTCGCCAAATCCTCAATTGTCCGCAATAATTCCTCACCGTCATTCACCCCGCGGCAAAGCACAATTTGGCAGTTCATCGAAATTCCTGCGTCCGCGAATCGCCGCATAATCTCCAAAACATTCCCCGCGTTCGAGTTGTGAAGCATCTCTACCCGCAACTGCGGATTCGTCGTATGAACCGAAACGTTAATCCGCGGCAAATTGTACTCGATAATCTTCGTGATATCAGCCTCCGTCAGGTTGGTAAGCGAAATATAATTGCCTTGCAAAAACGAAAGTCGATAGTCATCGTCCTTGAAGTAGATGCTTTCTCGCATGTTCGGCGCGTTTTGGTCGATAAAGCAAAATATACATTTATTATGGCACCGTTTCGGCGCGTCTATCAACATAGTTTCAAATTCAAGCCCCAAATTCTCATAATCCGCCTCAATTTCGACGGTTCGATCGTTGAGCTCCAAAACAACGTGCGAATCGCTCGAAAGGTACATATAATCGAGGAAATCCACGACAGGTTTGCCATTTATGCTAACCAAAACGTCCCCCGCCCTCACGCCGGCAACGTCTGACAAGCTATTTAGCTTTACATTTTTGATTTTAGTCATCATCATCAACTAAATCAGGAAAAAACTCTCTAAGGTATACTTTTTTTCTCGGCTTTTTAAACTTACAGTCCTTTTTCTCGTGCATGCTATGATAATCATCTTGCGTCACTATAATATGATCATAAACAGGTATGCTAAGTACAGATCCGCTGTCGATAAACTTACGCGTAAGTTCTATGTCGGGATAACTTGGTTGAACATTTCCCGACGGATGATTATGGAATAATATTATACCTTCGGCAAAACTTAAAAGCACCGCTCTAAAAAGCATATCTTCTTCGACAGAAGCCATATTACTTCCGCCAACGGACATTACTTGAACACCTATAACCTTATTCTCTGCGTCGACCGCTATAAATCCAAACTTCTCCACCGCGGAATTGTTAAGACCAAGCACCAAATTAACGATATCCCTCGCATCCTCAGGCTTATGTACGGACGCTTCTTTCGGAATTCTCGTCGTCTTGTCAATTTCCAGATTCATCCTGTAAACATTTACGCTTTCCCAACCGGCATTTTCACTCATGGTTCTATCCTCCCTATCTCTTTATTTAACCCCTATATCCCTGCGATAGTGCATATCTTTAAAGCTTATCTTCTCCGCCGCTTTGTAGCTCGCGGCAATCGCGTCGTCTAAATCTTTGCCGATTGCGGTAACACCGAGCACCCTACCGCCTGCGGTTACAAGCTTACCGTCAACGCGCTTCGAGCCCGCGTGGAACACAATCGCGCCTGCCGCTTCCGCATCCTCCAAACCACTGATTTCGTAACCCGTTTCGTAACTTTGCGGATACCCGCCGCTTGCCAGAACCACGCAAACCGCCGCATTATCGTTCCACTTTATGTCAACTTCACCCAACGTTCCGTCAACCGTCGCTAACATTATGTCAACCAAATCACTCTCCAACCTCGGCAAAACAACCTGCGTCTCCGGGTCGCCGAATCGGCAGTTATATTCGATAACTTTCGGCCCGTTATCGGTAAGTATCAAGCCAAAATAAAGGCATCCGCGGAACTCGCGCCCCTCACTCTTCATCGCCTCGACCGTCGGGCGGAAAATCTTCTCCATACATTCGTCGGCAAGCTCGTTGGTGTAAACTCGGCTGGGCGAAAACGTTCCCATTCCGCCTGTGTTAAGTCCCAAATCGCCGTCCAGCGCGCGTTTATGGTCTTGCGCCGACACCATCGGACGGATTGTTGTGCCATCGGTGAACGCAAGAACCGAAACTTCCTGCCCCGTCAAAAATTCCTCGATAACCACTCGCGCACCCGCGTCGCCGAACACTTTATCGTCCAAAATAGAGCGAATCGCCGCCTCTGCCTCCGCTAAGTCCTGCGCGATAATCACTCCCTTGCCAAGCGCCAAGCCGTCCGCCTTGATAACCGTCGGAAATTGGTTATTCCCACGAACATAATCAATCGCCGCCGCCGAATTTTCAAACACTTCGTATGCGGCGGTGGGAATGTAGTATTTTTTCATCAATTCCTTCGAAAACGACTTGCTTCCCTCGATTATCGCCGCCGCCTTATTCGGTCCGAACGCTTTAATTCCGGCGCTTTGGAATGCGTCAACCGCGCCCGCCACAAGCGGATCGTCCGGCGCGACAACTGCCAAATCAATCGAATTTTCCTGCGCGAACGCAACAAGCGCGGGAATATCCATCGCCGAAATAGGAATTATTTCCGCAAGTTCGGCAATCCCGCCGTTCCCCGGCGCGCAGTATATTTGCGACACTTTCGGGCTTTGGGCAAGCTTCCAAATAATCGCGTGTTCCCGCCCGCCGCCGCCGATAACCAGTATTTTCATTATAATTACCTCCTAAACGTCTGTAAAAATTAATATCGTATCCATCTCCGCGTCCCAATCGACTACAAACCCAAGTAAATCGCCCAACTCGCGCAACATAAAGAAATTATTGCCGTCAATATGATACGCTGTCAAGTTTACTTCTTCACCGTCAATTAAAATCGTCGCTTCTGTCGGAATCGCCTCGTGAACGAAACCACCACCAATCCACTCCATGTAGCTGCCAACAGCTGTGTACGCATAACCCGTGGTTATCAAAACAACATTATTTTCGCCGCCCCAGCTAACATCAAATCGACTTTCTGTATCATTCAGTAAATAAGCAATATCACGCAAGCGAAAGAAATTATGTCCGTCAATATGATACGCCAATCTGTTATACGACCAACGTATTTCCCCGTCGGGATTAACACGCACTCCCGCAATAGTAGGCTCTGCAAAAATCACCGCCGGAATTGTCGGATCAAGCGTCCTATCAATTTCGTGCAACAAAATTATAGGATCCCTGCGCGAGTCGAAATTCAAATGGCGATGTTCAATAATGCCAAGTTCTTGATATCTTTCAAAAAGTTCTGATTCGTCAGCTTCATTTCCGTTTATATAAATAAAAACCTGTACAGAAACAAATTCATCTTCTTCACATGTAACTATAACAAATGAATACGCAACCGTCAATATTGAAACAAATTCACCGTTTTTCAAAGCGAAATATTCGCTTTCAGTATAATTTTCATCGTTTCTTGTATCTGCTTCATCAAAATTTCTAACGATGTATGTTTGTCCGTCCTCTGTAACTGACAATCCAAACAGTTCGCCGCTTCCGCCAAATCCGGTCATAGCAATCCACGCAAGCCTACCGAAAAGCACTTCTATTCCCTCGTTATATCCCACCACAATATGCGGAATCATAATCGTCGGGTCGCCAAACCCAATCTCAAGCATTATAAAAAGTTCCGGCACACCGTCGTTATCAAAATCAATCAGTTCCGCGTGAACTATGTCGCTCGGCTCGAACTCCCACGGTATAACTCGGTCGAATATTTCAAGATAAATCGTTTGCGGCGTAGTCAAAAACTCACGATATGCAATAAGCGCGGCGTGTTCCGAAGGCGCGGCAGTAATCGGCATTGCAGTAAGCATAGAAACCGCCAAAATTAGGATAAATACTATTTTTAATATTCTCATCAAAGTTTTACCTCCTAATTTATTATAATACGCCAGTCCCTAAAAGCAAGCCACATACCAATTATGTACCCCCAGTGAAACACCAAATAAAATAATATGCTTAACGAAATAAAACAAATGCTTAACTTAAATTTTTTCTTGCACATAAGCACAAAACTTGCAATAAGCAAAGCAATAATCGCCAACGTAGGACCAAACATAGTAAAAAACGAAACCAGTCCAAGTGAAACCAAAAGCAAACGAGGAGCCAATCCGTTCAAAATAGCCAAAATCAAAAGAATAAGCGCTCCTAAAATAAGCCACTTGCTTATTTTAAAATTCTTTTTGCACACCAAAACCAAACTCGCGATAAGCAAAAGGCTGATTGCAACCGAAATCCCCAAATCGTTCATCATACTTCTTCACTTCCTCTACAATTTCTCAATCACCTTCGGCAGCAGCGCGTTAAAGCTTCCAACCGCCACCGCGCCGGCTTCCATAACCTCGTCGTGAGTAAGCGGCTCATCTGTTATCCCCGCCGCGAAGTTGGAGATGCACGAAATACCAAGCACCTGCAATCCCGCGTGCGCCGCGGCGATTACCTCAGGCGCGGTAGACATTCCGACCGCGTCGGCGCCAACAATGTCCAGCATACGAATTTCCGCCGGAGTTTCGTACGACGGGCCGGTCATATAGCCGTAAACGCCCTCACGCAAAGGGATGCTCAGCTCGTACGCTTCCTTTTTCGCAAGTTCCCGCAACTTCGGCGTATACGCGTGCGTCATATCGTTAAACCGAACGCCAAATTCCTCTTTATTCACGCCGCAAAGCGGCGATTCGGCACACAGCTTGATATGATCGGAAATCAACATTAAATCGCCGACTTCGAATTCGCGATTGATTCCGCCGGCGGCGTTGGTGATAATCACCGTTTCAACGCCCAACTGCCGCAAAACCCAAATAGGCATGACAACTTCCTGCATCGAATATCCTTCGTAAAAGTGAAACCGCCCGCACATGGCGATTACCGGTTTTCCGGCAAGTTTGCCGAAAACAAATCTACCTTTATGTCCGGGCGCGGTTGAGATTGGGAAGTTTGGTATATCTTTATAAGAAATTTCGATTTGGTCGCTAATTTGGTCGCAAAAATCGGCAAGTCCCGAACCCAAAACGATCGCAACCTGCGGTGTTTCCGTGATTTTCGCCGATATAAATTCAGCGGCTTGTTTAATTTCAGTCATTGACACTATTTTACCCAAAATATTTCACTCCGCTTTCGAAAATCTGCTGATTCTTATTGCCCGGGACATTTTTCGCGACATTCTCGCCCATGCGCTCTGAGTGACCCATCTTACCGAACACCCGCCCATCAGGACTTGTAATCCCCTCGACAGCGTAATACGAACCGTTCGGATTGTACGGCATCAAAAGTGACGCGTTACCGGAGCAATCCACATATTGCGTCGCGATTTGCCCGGTTTTCTCTAATTCCGCAATCATCTCATCACTCGCAACAAATCGCCCCTCACCGTGCGACATCGAAATTGTGTGAATATCTCCAACCTCGCATCCCGCAAGCCACGGCGACTTCACCGACGCGATACGTGTATTTGTCATTTGCGAGATGTGCCGCCCAATCGTATTAAACGTCAAAGTCGGGCAATCGGCGTCCATATCGCGTATCTCGCCGAACGGCACAAGACCAAGTTTTATCAACGCTTGGAATCCGTTGCAAATCCCTAAAATCAGCCCGTCTCGATTTTGCAGAAGATCCATTGTCGCCTCGCGGATTTGCGGATTGCGGAACACAGTCGCGATAAATTTCCCCGAGCCGTCCGGCTCGTCGCCGCCCGAAAATCCGCCGGGAATCATTAAAATTTGCGACTCTTTGATTGCTTTTGTAAAACTTTCGATGGATTGCGCGATGTATTCCGGCTTTACGTTTCGGAAAACTTCGGTGTGCGCAATCGCTCCCGCGCGTTCGAACGCCCGCGCGGTTTCATATTCGCAGTTTGTGCCGGGGAACGCCGGAATAAACACTTTAGGCGCGGCGAATTTGGTTTTAGGTATGATATTCACTCGCTCGCCGTATGAAAAGTTCTTCACTTTATCCGCATCATTCGCCGTGGTCATAGGAAACACGCCGTTCAACGGCGCTTTCCAAGCATTGATGATTTCGTCAAGCTCAATTTTCTCGCCGCCGATAGTAATCAATCCATCATCGGTGGTTCTTCCCACGCGCTCGCCGACAAGCGGCGCGCCGTTGGAAATTTCCAGCAAAATCCCGCCGTATAATGCGGTATACAGTTTATTTTCCTCAAAATTGTTGCTAAACGCGAATCCGATTTTGTTCCCGAAGCTCATCTTACATATTGCCTCGGAAATACCGCCGTAACCGATTGCGTACGCCGATTTTACCGCGCCGTCAGCGATTAGAGAGTTTACTTGCTTATAAATATCTTTCAAACTGTCGAAATTAGGTAGTCCGTTTTCATATCTCGGCGCGAGGAGCACCACGGGATTCCCCGCCTCTTTAAACTCGCAGGAAACCGCCTTACTCGCGTTAACGGTTCCCACCGCGAACGCAACAAGCGTCGGCGGAACGTCGATATCGTTGAAACTTCCCGACATACTATCCTTACCGCCGATTGCGGCAATGCCGAGCTCCTTTTGCGCGTGATGCGCGCCAAGTAAAGCCGCAAGCGGCTTGCCCCAGCGTGTCGAATCGGTTCCCAATCGCTCGAAATATTCTTGCAATGTCAGGTAAATCTCCGAATAATCGCTGCCTGCGATAACTGCCTTGGTTACTGCGTCAACAACGGCGTAAACCGCGCCCGCAAACGGGCTTGTCTTCGAAATTTTCGGATTATAACCGTAGGACATCACCGTCGCGGTATCAGTTTTGCCGCTCATCACAGGAACTTTCGCAACCATATTTTGCTGCGGCGTCAGTTGTTCCTTCCCGCCGAACGGCAGGAACACACTGTTCGCGCCAACCGTGCTGTCAAACCGCTCAACCAAGCCTTTTTGACACGCGATATTAAGATCGCCCATTTGGTTTATGATTTTTTCTTTCACGGTTGCGCCAACTGCCGCATACCGCAAATTTTCCGTGCCGAATTCAGGTTTTGTAATCCTTGCCGCGCTTGATTTCGGCGAACCGTTGGTATTCAAAAATTCGCGGCTTATATCGGCGATCATATCGCCGCGCCACTTCATGGTAAGCCGCGCTTCGTCGGTCACGGTCGCGACTACGTTGGCTTCCAGATTCTCAACCTCGGCGTATTTGATAAACTGCGCAACATCTTTTTCCTCAACCACAACCGCCATTCGCTCTTGCGACTCGGAAATGGCAAGCTCGGTTCCGTCAAGTCCCTCATACTTTTTAGGCACGCAATCAAGATCAATCACAAGTCCGTCCGCAAGTTCGCCAATCGCGACCGACACGCCGCCCGCGCCAAAATCGTTGCAACGCTTGATAAGGGTGGTAACTTCTTTTTTCCGGAATAACCGCTGAATTTTGCGTTCCTCCGGCGCGTTTCCTTTTTGAACTTCCGCGCCGCACTCCGCCAAACTGTCGTCCGTATGCGCCTTTGACGAACCGGTCGCGCCGCCGCAACCGTCCCTGCCGGTTTTCCCGCCAAGCAGTATAATTTTATCGCCCGCGCTCGGCTCGTGACGCACCACATTCTCCTTCGGAGCGGCGGCGATAACCGCGCCGATTTCCATACGTTTCGCGATATATCCTTCGTCGTAAATCTCCGCAACCTGCCCTGTCGCAAGGCCGATTTGGTTCCCATACGAGCTGTATCCCGCCGCCGCGCCGGTGGTAATCTTCCGTTGCGAAAGCTTCCCTTTCATGGTTTCGGCAAGAGTCGCGCGCGGGTCGCCGCTTCCGGTAACTCGCATCGCCTGATAGACATACGCGCGCCCCGACAACGGGTCGCGAATCGCGCCGCCGAGGCACGTCGCCGCCCCGCCGAAAGGCTCGATTTCGGTAGGGTGATTATGTGTTTCGTTCTTAAACATCACAAGATATTCCCGGTTTTCACCGTCAACATCAACGTCCACAACGATACTGCACGCATTCACTTCCTCAGAAATATCGAAGTTTTCAAGCTTGCCTTGCGAGCGTAGCTCTTTCATGGCGATGGTCGCAATATCCATCAAGCAAATCGGCTTTTCACGGTCTTTGTACACCGCGCGCCTTGTCGCCAAATATTCATCGTACACCGATTTGATAAACTCGTCCTCAATCTCAACATTATCAAGCGATGTTAAGAATGTTGTGTGACGGCAATGATCAGACCAATATGTGTCAATCATGCGAATTTCGGTGATTGTCGGATTGCGGTTTTCGGAATTAAAATAGGCCTGGCAGAACTTTATATCCTCAAAGTCCATCGCAAGCCCATAATTTTCAATAAATTCGCGCAATCCTGCCTCATTAAGCGAGATAAATCCATCCAAAACCGCTACATTATCCGGCTGATTAATCTCATCAAGCAACGTCAACGGCTTGTCCTTGCCGGCAATGCGCGACTCTACCGGATTTACGCAATATTCGGAGATACGCTTGAAGTCAGCGTCAGAAATCGTGCCGCGCAAAACTATCACTTTCGCGCTTTTAACGTTCGGGCGCGCTCCTTCTTTAACCAACATTTGCGCGCACTGCTCCGCAGTGTCCGCGCGCTGGTCGTACTGCCCGGGCAGGTATTCGGTAATGAAATATCTGCTATCCCCTAAGTCGATTTCCTCGTCGTATACTTTATCGACTTGCGGCTCGGAAAATATGGTGGTTGAAGCGTTTGAAAACTCCGCTTCATTCATACCGTCAACGTCGTAACGGTTGATAATTCGAACGCCGCTCAATCTGTTCACTTGCAGATTGTTAGAAAGGTCGGCAAATAACGCTTTCGCCTCCACGTCAAATCCTTCTCTTTTTTCAACAAATATTCGTCTCATGTTAAAGCCTCCTGTTTTGTGTTTCCCGGGGAATATGATTTTTCAACATAAGTCGCAACCGTGAAACAGTTGTTTCCCGTGTTGCAACGATTTCGGTGGCAGTTTGTTAAACGCTGCCGAATTTAGTTATAATCCATCCGATGTCATAACTTGCCAATTTACACCAAATTTATCTTCAACTACCCCATACATTGAAGCCCAAAATACAGGGGCTAATGCTTCAACCTCTTTGCCGCCTTCTAATAACTTGTTATATAATGCCGTAACCTCGTCCACTGTATCTTCGGTAATAAGGAAAGTGAAATTATCGCCTGTCGGCTTTGTTTCAACTCCATCTGTCATAGATACCAATGAGCCGTGAATCGAAATCAAAGAGTGCATCACAAAGTTTGGCGAGAGCGATAATGACTCCATGCCTGAGTCCTTTGGCGCATCCTTAAAGTATGCAATATCTCTAACTTCTGCTTCCAGCACTTCTTTATAAAAAGAAATTGCTTCATCACAATTACCCGGGAAGTGTATCGTTGCTAAAAACATATTTCCAATTCTCCTTTTTCTCTTTAAATTAAGTATTTAATTACTATTTCCAACTTTCAACCGTATCCAAAACTTGCTCTAATGTCGAGCAAAACTCGCAACTCGCCATTCTGTCGGTATCAAGCGCGACAACCGCGGCGCCGCACCGTTTTGCCGCCTTTATCTTGTTCGCCGCGGTAAACGCGCCGTCTTTAATGACAACATTTTTGATATCGTACTTCTTATATGTATTATAGCTTTCCTCTTCCGAATTTACGCCGTCAACTTCCAAAATGTTAGTAAGCGGAATCTCCCGCCGCACAAGCTCTTCGACATAGTCGCGGTTTACACCCTTGATACAAGCAACATACAGAAAACTTGTATCCGCAAGCCCGTCCAGTATAAGCTCAATCGTGCTATCGTCAACATCAAGTAGTGTATTATGCAGATTCCGCTCCAAATAATCGTAAAAATCGTCTAAATGATCGATTCTTATGACGTCTTCATCCTCCGCCGCCTCAACAAGCGGGCGTTTCACGTATTTAATGTACGGAATCGAATAAGCGTTCGCGGCTCGTTTCGCGTCGCTCGACAAATCAAACGAAAATGCGCGTTTCGCGTCAACAATTCCGCTTATATTATACTTTTCGATAAACTCAGACAATCGTTCGAAGTCCATTTCCCCGGCAACAGCCATTTGCGTTGTATGTTTCGCCGCGTCAAGCACGGTCGGAACCGAAACGATTACCGAATTCCCCGCGTCGGACAGCATTGTCGCGATTTCGCGCCCCTCGTCGCTTCCCGATAAGATTAGAATCATAGAATATCACCTCTGATTTATATTATAGCCTAATGATTTAGGTTTTGCAAGTTTTTTTCAGAGCGAGGCTCCGAGGGCATTGCGCGGGCGCGCGCGACGCGTCAAGGACCAGTCCTTGACAATCCAGCATTTGAGACTTCGCTTGTGTGATTTTTCACAAGCGGTAGTCGGTAACGGCGGCCCGCGCTTGCGCGTGGCAATTACATTACGCCGTTTTGACGCGCATTTTGCGTCCAAAGTGCAGGGGCGTAAGATTTTGCGGTTTTGGCAAAATCCACAGCCATATGCCAAACTTTTGCGCGCCAAAAGAAGATGAAACTCCTCGCATAAACCGCTTCGGAGGGCTAAATCTCTAAGCAGTAAACTGCTAAGAGATTTATGCCAAAGCGCCGCGCTCACGCACGTACTCAAAAACCGAGTACACGTGGCGCGGTGTCGAGCTATTCAACTCGCCCCTATCCAAACGACATCTCGCGCTTTTAGGGAGTGGCATCCGGATTGGTTTTTTAATCCGGCTAATGCCACCCCTGTCAAAACCATCCAAGAACACGAGTTGTTTTTTAACGAA
>WRAG01000026.1 GCA_009780345.1 Oscillospiraceae bacterium | reverse complement strand
TGCCCCAATCCAGCATTTGAGACTTCGCTTGTGTGATTTTTCACAAGCGGTAGTCGAAAAGTGCAGGGGCGTAAGATTTTGCGGTTTTGGCAAAATCCACAGCCATCTGCCAAACTTTTGCGCGTCAAAAGTTTGATCAAAACCGTCGCCCTCCCCGCCGCGACCCACGCAAAAAGCGCGCGGGTGCCCCGCTGGCGGAACCACGGGCGAAAGTTATTACAAACATAGCTCCCTATCCAAACAACATCTCGCGCTTTTAGGCGCGGATCGGTCTCAACTGAAGAACGGCGGTTTATCTCGGTACTTTTTCCGCGAATGCGGTTCGCTAACCCAGGTTTTCTGTCGCCGCTCGCGGCACAAATCGCGTCTTTTGCGTTTGTGACCGACAGGCGACCGGGATTGATAAGGGCAGAGCCCTTATCGCCCGTCCGGCAGGACATAAGCCCGCCGCCTCAGCGGCAAAAAGGGTTTCAGGGCATTTGCCCTAAAAAAGAAAGGAGCACATACCAATGACAAACTCTCAACTTAAAAATTCCATATTAAACGGCGAGTTAGACGCAATCCTAACCGAACTGTACGGTGCCGACGGTCTATCCGCCGCGCGAGAACGCTACACTAAAGCGGTGGACAGTTTCACCGAAATTTTCGGTGCGCGTGACAACCTTGCCATCTATTCCGCGCCCGGAAGAACCGAAATCGGCGGAAATCACACCGACCACAATCTCGGCAAGGTTCTTGCGGCAAGCATAAACCTCGACGTGATCGCAATCGTATCCAAGAACGATAAAAATGTTATCACCGTGAAGTCGGAGGGCTACAACGGCGATGTTATCGACTTTTCTGACTTGTCGATACAGCAGAAAGAGATAAACAAATCCGCGTCGCTTGTGCGCGGAACCGCGGCGAAATTTGTTGAGGCAGGCTACAACATCGGCGGGCTGGACGCATACACAATTTCGAATGTGCTGAAAGGGTCGGGGCTTTCGTCCTCCGCCGCGTTTGAAGTGTTAATCGGAACGATTTTAAACGGCGAGTTCAATAACCAAACCATAAGCGCGGTTGAAATCGCGCAGATCGCGCAATACGCCGAAAATGTATACTTTCAAAAGCCGTGCGGACTTATGGACCAGATGGCGTCGTCGGTCGGCGGAATTATTTCCATCGACTTCAAGGACAACGCGAACCCCATTATCAACAAGGTCGATTTTGATTTCACCCAAAGCGGATACGCGCTGTGCATCGTTGACACAGGCGGCTCTCACGCCGATTTGACCGACGAATACGCGAGTATTCCTAACGAAATGAAAAGCGTTGCCGGACATTTCGGCGCGCCGACACTACGCGGCGTGAAAAAAGACGATATTGTGGCGAACGCAAAAGTTTTGCGCGAAACGTTTGGTGATCGAGCGGTTTTGCGCTCGCTTCACTATTTAGATGACAACGAAATCGTGGACCAAGAGCAGAAAGCGTTGCTGGCGGGCGATTTCGAAGAGTTTAAGCGGCTTATTATCAAGTCAGGCAACTCTTCGTACAAATATCTGCAAAACGTATACACCTCGCAAAATGTTGCCGAGCAAGGGTTATCGCTCGCGCTCTATCTCGCGGAAGGAATTCTGGAAGGCAAAGGCGCGTGGCGCGTACACGGCGGCGGATTCGGCGGCACGACGCAGAACTTTGTCCCGCTTTCCATGGCAAACGAATTCAAGGAAAAAATGGAATCCGTATTCGGCGTTGGAAGCTGTCACATCTTGCAAATTAGAAACTTAGGCGGCACAAAAGTGCTTTAATAAAAAAAAGAGCCTTTTGGCTCTTTTTTTATTAAAACAACGGCGCAAGCAATTCCAATATCCGAAACCGAACTTGAATGGTTGCACTACCGTTGTTCGCGCCGGTAATCAGCGCGTAATCCCGCTCAGATAAGTTTTCGCGCAGCACATCTCTGCTATCTATCGAAAAGTCCGCATTTACGCCGTCAATAAAACATAACGGAGGAAACAAAACGCACCACCAATTTTCGCCGCCGCCGTTGCCGATTGCTATCTTCAGCGCGTCATATCTTCCGGCAGGCAACAAAATATCGCCATAAACCGTCGCCGGGAAAGCATAAATCCCTACCGACACCGCCACTTCATAGCTGAATCCTTGCAGGGCAACTTCCGATTGCGCGATACTTTGAAACCATTCGATATTGTCGGCGGCAATTTGCTTAGTTTCGTCGGGCGATTGACTGTTTTCGAATAACGATGCCGTTTCCGCCACGATTCTATCCCGAACGGCGTACTTTAACTGTTGGTCGTAGTCGCTATTACTGTTGGCGACAACATGCAGGCGCAAAACTTGCCGCGCGATGTCCGATTGCACCCCTCTTGCGTATGTAACCAGCAGCGATAACAGGAAAACTACTCCCAAAATTGCGATAAACACTGTATTTTTCTTCATTTTACCAGCTCCTTTCAATGGGTATTATTCCCAAATTTTATTATTTTATACAAAAGACTTGTCAATATTGATAAAATGGTGTAATATATATGAAGTTAGGGCAGATTGCTGCGTATTTTAAATGGAGGTATTTGAGTTGCTAAATCTATGTATAATTTTCGGCGGAAAGTCGAGCGAACACGAAGTCTCATTAGTATCGGCAAGATCGATTTACGCGAATGTTAATCGGGCAAAATACCGTTTACATATGATAAAAATTGAGAAAGACGGAAGCTGGAACTATAAAGGCGATGATTTTGACTCCGCGGGCGAGAAAATCTCAATCGGTGATTTGGAAAAGTTTAATATAGATGTCGCATTCCCCGTGTTGCACGGCAAGTTCGGCGAGGATGGAACAATGCAAGGCCTATTTGAAATTATGGGAATCCCGTATGTCGGAAGCGGCGTTATCGGCTCTGCCGTTTGCATGGATAAGTGTGTGGCGAAGATTTTGTTCGCCCACGCGGGAATTTCGCAAGCGAATTGGATTACCGTTCGCCGCGGCGAAGATAAAACAAACGAAATCGTTGATATACTTGGGTTTCCGTGCTTTGTAAAGCCCGCGAACGCAGGTTCGTCGGTTGGAGTGTCGAAAGCTTCGGATATAAATGAGTTACACGCCGGAATCGCGGCGGCGCTCGAACACGACGACAAAGTTTTGATCGAGCAAGCGATTAACGCGCGGGAAGTTGAGTGCAGCGTCATGGGTAACGCAAACCCTGTCGTTGCCGATGTTTTGGGCGAAATCGTGCCTGCCAAAGAGTTCTACGATTACGAGGCGAAATATCAGGACGCAAGCTCGAAACTGATAATTCCCGCGGACGTTTCGTCTGACACAGCGGCGAAAATCAAGGAATACGCAACTGCGGCGTATAAAATTTGCGAATGCCGCGGACTTGCGCGGGTAGATTTTTTCGTCGAAAAGGAAACCGGCGAGATTTACCTAAACGAAATCAATACAATGCCCGGATTTACCGATATAAGTATGTATCCGAAGCTATGGGACGCGTCGGGGCTTGGGTATGCGGAATTGATAGACAGATTGATAGAGTTAGCGCTAAAGGGGTAATTTTTATGGATAACAACAAACCAATTGGCATATTCGACTCCGGACTTGGCGGACTCACCTGCGTAAAAGAAGTTATGAAGCTTCTGCCTAATGAGAATATTATATACTTCGGCGATACTTCCCGCGTTCCTTACGGAACGCGTTCGGGCGAGACCATCGTAAAATATGTGCGGCAGGATATAAATTTTCTCAAAACGCATGATATTAAAATGATTATTATCGCTTGCGGAACGGCGTCGGCTACGGCGCTGGACGCGGTTCGCGGCGATTATGATATGGAAATCTTGGGCGTTGTCGCGCCCGCGTGCAATGAGGCGGTAAAACGCTCGAAAAATAAGAAAATCGGGATCTTAGGAACGCTCGGAACCATAAACAGCGGGAAATACCGGGAACATATTCACGAAATCGACGGCACAATCGAGGTTATTTCGCAGGCGTGCCCGATGTTCGTGCCGCTTGTGGAGAATGGCTACTCAAGCGGCGAAATTCCGACGCTGGTTGCGCGCGATTACCTGAAACCGCTGCGTGACGCAGGAGTTGACACCGTTATTTTAGGGTGCACGCACTATCCGTTGTTGACTGACGTAATTTACGATGTTTTGGGCAGAAATATTACCTTGGTTGACGCGGGAAAAAGTGCGGCGCTTAACGCAGCCGAGCGGCTTGCGCAACTTGGTTTGGAAAACAAATCGGACAAGCCCGGAGTTGTGCAATATTTCGTAAGCGACAACGCGCCGAACTTTTCCACCCTCGGCGGAATGTTCCTGGAGCGGGAGATAAACAATAATGTTAGGAAGATTGACATTGAAGAATACTAAAGTATCAATAATGATGGAACAAATTTTCGAAAACAACGAACGAGACTGCGTGCAGATGGAAACTGTCGCCCAACTCGCCCAAGAGGCAGACAAACTGCACGTTATCTTCGAGGGGCGGGAAATGATATTCGAAGTGGGAAAAACTCACCTATGCCGCTATCCCGTTGCCGGCGGAGAGTTGCTTTTACGTATTACGACGCACGAATTGGAACAAGATGAAAGTCGGGTTAGCATCAAATACGAAATCGCGGATTTTAACGGGAGTTTTATATCAGAAAATAAACTAAAGATGGAGTTGGAGAATTTATGAATTTAGTTGCGCAAATTAAAGAAGAAATTTCAGAAATTATCGGCGAAGCGCTCGCGAGCGCTGTTGCGAGCGGCAAGCTTGCGCCCGTTGCCGAAGACGTTGAAATTTTCGTTGAAGAGCCGAAAGACAAGTCCAACGGCGATTTTTCGAGCAATATCGCCATGACGCTTGCTAAACCGCAAGGGAAAGCGCCGCGCGTGATTGCGCAGGCAATCGTTGACGCGTTGGACGGCAAGCTTGGCGGCAATATTGAAAAAATAGAAATCGCGGGAGCGGGATTTTTGAACTTTCACCTCGACAAGGCTTGGTATTACAAGACTTTCGAGCTAATCGACCAAATGGGCGAGGATTATGGCAAAATCGATATCGGCAAAGGCAAAACCGTAATGGTCGAGTTCGTCAGCGCAAACCCGACAGGCCCCATGCACATGGGTAACGCCCGCGGCGGCGCGCTTGGCGACTGTATCGCAGGCGTGCTTGAATACGCCGGATACGACGTTACGCGCGAATTTTATATAAACGACGCGGGAAATCAGATTGAGAAACTTGGCTTATCCTTAGAGGCGCGATATATTCAGCAACTTAAAGGCGCGGACGCCATTGAATTCCCAGAAGACGGCTATCACGGCGAGGATATTTCCGCGCACGCGGCGGCGTTTATCAAAATCCACGGCGACAAATATTTGGACGCTCCCGAAGCCGAGCGACGGCAGGCGCTTGCGGAATACGCGCTTGAACTCAATATTGCCAACCTGAAATCGGGGTTAGAGCAATATCGAATCCACTATGACGTGTGGTTCCGCGAGAGTGAGCTTTACAAATCGGGCGAGCTTGACGAAACCATAAAAATACTGACCGATAACGGTCACACATACGAACAAGACGGCGCGATTTGGCTTGCGCTGACCAAGTTCGGGCTTGACAAGGACGAGGTTTTGGTACGCCAGAACGGGCATCCGACCTACTTCGCGGCGGATATCGCGTATCATCGCAACAAATTTGTCGCCCGCGGCTTTGATATGGGAATTAACACGTGGGGCGCCGACCATCACGGGCATGTCGCGCGAATGAAAGCGGCGCTTGACGCGGTTGGCGTTGACTCGGAAAAGCTGACGGTGATTCTGTTCCAACTTGTGCGACTTATGCGGGACGGCGAAGTTGTACGAATGTCCAAGCGAACCGGGAAAGCGATTACGCTGTCCGATTTGCTTGAGGAAGCGGGCGTTGACGTTGCGCGGTTCTTCTTTAATATGCAACGCGCCGGCGGGCATCTTGATTTCGACTTATCCCTCGCGAAAACGCAAAGCAACGAAAATCCCGTGTACTATGTGCAATACGCCCACGCGCGGATTTGCAGCATTATTCGGCAAATGGCGGAGGATGGTATTACTGTTCCTAAGTTTGGCGAATTTGACGCGGCGGTTTTGGTTGAGGACGCGGAAATTGATCTTTTGCGGAAGATTTGTGCCCTGCCGGAGGAAATTCGCATAAGTGCGGAAAATTTGGAGCCGGCAAAGATGACGCGATACTTAATGGAAATTGCGGCGCTGTTTCATACGTTTTACAACGCTTGCCGCGTAAAGTGTGACGACGAAAAGCTTATGAAGGCGCGGCTTGCGCTGATTGCGTCCGCTGCGCTGGTGATTCGAAATGTGCTGACAATGCTGAAGGTTTCCGCGCCGGAGCAGATGTGACGTTGCGCCTAACGGGCGCGGATTTAAAACCTTTTTCGGGTCCGTCCCGAGAGCGTGTGTCCTGCCGGACGGGCGATAAGGGCTCTGCCCTTATCAATCCCGGTCGCCTGGCGATCACAAACGCAAACACCGCGATTTGTGCCGCAAGCGGCGACGAAAAAAGCATTAGTTAGCGAACCGCATTCGCGGAAAGATTAATAAGGTAGAACGCCGCGCTCGTTCGAGACCGACCCGCGAGCCGTCAACCGTATCCAATCACACTTCATCAAACTACGATTCGTGCTCTTGGACGGTTTTGACAGGGGTGGCATTAGCCGGATAAAAAAACCAATCCGGATGCCACTCCCTAAAAGCGCGAGATATTGTTTGGTTAGGATACGTTGATTGCATTAATTATCGCCCGTGGTTCCGCCAGCGGGGCACCCGCTCAACGTCTTTTGTCGGGGAAGGTCGCGGCGGGGAGGGCGACGGTTTGGGAGCGGCATCGGAAACTTGTTTCCGCTAATGCCGCCCCTGTGATGATTTCCAAAGAGAGCAAGGCGATTTATGCCGCCGCTCGATTTGATGAAATCTACCACTCGTCAAGTTTTTGACGCGCAAAAACTTGGCAGATGGCTGTGGATTTTGCAAAACCACAAAATCTTACGCCCCTGCACTTTTCGACTACCGCTTGTGAAAAATCACACAAGCGAAGTCTCAAATGCTGGATTGTCAAGGGCTGGTCCTTGACAAAACAAGGACGGGCTTCGAAGTCCAAACAAAGCTCGCCGCCGCAACGGCAATTTGGTCTAAGGCGCAACGCGCCTTAAAACCCGCGCCCGTTTGGGCGCAAAAAATCCCCCTCCGAAGGAGGAAAGAGAATGATAAACGTAATAGGCGCAGGGCTTGCCGGCTGCGAAGCGGCGTGGCAACTTGCCGAGCGGGGAATCACCATTAAACTTTACGAGATGAAACCGAAGAAGATGTCGCCCGCGCATAAAAGCGAAAACTTCGCCGAACTTGTATGCAGCAATTCATTGCGTGCGGACGGTTTACATAACGCGGTCGGACTTTTGAAAGAAGAATTACGTAAACTTGATTCGATAATTATGTCAACTGCGGACGTGACAAAAGTTCCGGCGGGCGGCGCGCTGGCGGTGGATAGAGATGGGTTTTCCGCCGCTGTTACCGAAAAAATTAAGGCGCACCCGAACATCAAGGTGATACATGAAGAGGTTACGACAATTCCGAGTGATTGTCCGACCATCATCGCGGCGGGGCCGCTTGCAAGCGACGCGCTGGCGGAAGAGATAGCAATATTGACCGGAAAGCAGCATTTGCACTTTTTCGATGCCGCCGCGCCGATTGTGACCAAGGAAAGCGTGGATTTTTCGAGCGCGTTTTATCAAGCGCGGTATGATAAGGGCGGCGACGACTATATAAATTGCCCGATGACGAAAGATGAGTATTTAGAGTTTTACCACAACTTGATAGAGGCGCAGTTGGCGCCGCTAAACGAAAATGTGGATAAGCCTAATGTTTTCGAGGGTTGTATGCCTGTTGAAACCATGGCGAAGCGGGGCGAGGATACGTTGCGGTTCGGGCCGCTAAAGCCGGTGGGGCTTACGGCGCCTGATGGAACGCGTCCGTACGCGGTGGTGCAGTTGCGGCAGGACAATGCGGACGGAACGCTTTACAACCTTGTCGGATTCCAGACGAGGCTGACATTCGGCGAGCAATCGCGTGTGTTTTCGTTGATTCCCGCGCTTCGTAACGCGGAGTTTGTGCGGTTCGGTGTTATGCACCGTAACACTTATATTGATTCGCCGCAGTTGCTTGATAATACGTTTAAATATAAGGACGGGCTGTATTTCGCGGGACAGATTACGGGGGTTGAGGGATATGTTGAATCGACGGCGTCGGGGTTGCTTGCCGGAATCAATATGGCGCATGAAATTTTAGGAAAACCGCCGATGATATTGCCGCGAACGACGGCGCTTGGCGCGCTTGCGGCTTATATTTCGAATCAGTCAATCACGGATTTTCAGCCGATGAATATCAATTTCGGCATTATGGAGCCGTTAGAGCGAAAAATTCGCGATAAACGAGAAAAAGCGCTTGCAATTTCAAAAAAAAGCTTGAATTTTTTGGAAGACTATGCTAAAATGAATCAAATCTAATGAAAAGTTAATAATAAATTGATGGAGGAGATTATTATGAAAAAGGTATGTGCGTTACTCATTGTTTTGGTGCTTGCGATATCTGTTGTTCCCGCGACGGCGTTTACTTACGAGACTTTGAATATTGAAATAGACGGCGCTTCGGTGTATATTCCCGAGGAATACGGCGCGGTTATAATTGTTGATAACCGCACGATGGTTCCCGTTCGTTTTATTTCGGAGATTCTTGGGTTTTCGGTTGCTTGGGACAACCAAACTCAAGTAGTTATGTTCGGAAACTATGCAAACTCTGTAATCGTTAGAATTGGAGTAAATATGATAGAGAACATAATGACTCGTGAAGTTTTTGAAATGGACGCGGCTGCAATGCTTTATGATAACAGAACTTATATCCCAATTCGATTTTTCGCTTATGCTATCGGAATGGGCGTAAGCTGGGACGAAGATACTCAAACGGTTGGACTTTACAACATTGCGGATTGAGAATAATTGAAAATTTGAAAAACTGCGGTATAGCATAAGCTATGCCGCTTTTTGTTTTAAACAGATCTATTGAAAAATATTGATAATTGTGATATAATTATAAAATGAATTTTTAAAATGATAATTAAGAGGTGTTTGGGGAATGAAAAAAATCATATCGCTTTTTCTGGTCTTTATTTTGACGTTGAGCGTGGCGCCTGCTTTAATAAGCGCGGCAACGCCGATTTCAGCAGGAAATTTCGATGTGGAGATAACGTTGCTAAACGGTCGTATTCCTGTTGATCCGGCTGACGAGCTTATTCCCAACTCGGAATTGACGATTATCACTGACATTACTAATAACACGCCAAGCGTGACACCCCTTTTATCCATGGCGGCGTTGTATAGTAGCGGTAGAATGGTAGAGATAGATTATTATATAATTCGGAATCTTGCGGTTAGCGCCGATACTAATATTACGAAAAGCATTTCCATTCCTAATCGGGATTTGGAAAATTATGAAGTGAGAATTTTTGTTTGGGAATTGGAGACGATGAATCCGATAGCGACGCTTATTGTGCCGGAGCCGGAGGTTATGATTCCGCCTGATTTGAATACCCCTAGGGGTTCGGGGACGGTGGAGGATCCGTTTTTGCTATCCACGCCCGCGCATTTGGAGTGGATGAATGGAAATCTGCCTAGCAGGTTGAGTTATCACTATCGAGTTATTAATGATATTGTCGCGCCGAGGAATTTTATGATTGGAGGAATAGATAATCCTTTTACAAGCAATCCCTTTTTAGGTTCATTTGATGGTGGTGGGCATACTATTACCGTGGATATAAATATGATTGGTAATGATATAGGATTATTTCGTTCTATTGGTATGGACGGCATTGTCCGCAATTTAATGGTTGCGGGTAACGTAACAGGTATTGGATTTGTCGGCGGTGTTGCAGGTTATAATCAAGGAAAGATAAAAAACGTTACGGTTACGGCAAATGTTTCCGCTCATAACGTTGTTGGCGGAATTGTTGGCGTGCATTCCGCCGGTACTATAGAAAATTCGATTGCTTTAAATTCGTCAATAATCGCATCGGATACCGGCTTTTTGAGTATCGGGAGAATATGGGGGTTGGATTTTTTAGACTTAGGCGGAACAGGAAGGAACAACCACGCTTGCGGAGATATGCTTATCAATGGCGCAACCTTTACCGGCGTTGGCGCCCATGATAATCAGCATGGACAAACGCTTGCCGTTCGTTCGGTGGAGCGTGAGGCGATTCGGGCGACTTCCATAAGAGACGGGCATGGAGCGCAGTATCCGAATCCCGCGAGGACAAGTTTGGTGATTGACGAAGGATTCGGAGCTTCCGAGCGGATGTGGTTCGCGCAGTTTGATATGTCCGATTTTGTGGATAATCCGAACTCGCTTCTTGAAGCGAAGTTTGCGTTTTATGTTTTCAATATGGGCGGGAATACGGACTTACATCAAGGTGAAATCGGGTTTTATATTCTTCCGCGCGAGATTAAGCATTTCGATTTGGGAATTACGTTTGAGCAGGCGAGCTCGAGACTTTCGTGGATTCCCGCTTCTATGCGCACGTTTGATAACGATAATAATCCCGCGGCGCGCATGCATATTTCAAGGTTGGGAAGTCATACGACGCCCGATTTGGCGCCCGCGATTCGCGCGTATCTTTTGGAAAACCCGGGGGACGGATTGGTTACAATAAAAGTTGCCGGTCGCCCGAGAGTTGGCGGGCGAACCATTGTGGAAACCAGAGCTACCACGCTTCCGGATCTGTCGCAGACGGCGCACACAATTCGGCTTGTAACTCGGCAAACCGAGTTTTACAGCTTGTTTGCCGCGGCGAACGGGGAGATACGAGCTTCGCTTAACCGCATAACGACCGGAAATGTAGCTCTTACGTCATCTTTTGCGACCGTTTCGGGTGTGCAGGCAAGGTGGGAAAGTTTAAATCCGGAAATTATTTTGGATAACGGCGTTGTTCTTTACCGTCCGGGATTTAATGATACAAACAGGCATGTTCGGCTTCGGGCTACACTGTCGGTGGGCTTGTATGAACGCGCTTTTTATTACGATGTGGAAATATTGCGATGGGGAAGCAGTATCGGAACAGTACAAGCCCTAGGCGTGAATAGGATTAGCGTCTCATTTGCGAATGTCGATAGCAATCCCGATCATGCGGGGCATTTTTTAAGGATTCCTAACTCGGTTTTGCAGCCGGGGCGGGAATATTTGCTTACCCGAACGGCGGGTGGGGCGGAAATTGCGCGTTTCGCGCCGTGTGCCGGAGATTATACGGTTATAAACGTTTCAAATTTCGTGACCGGTTCGACGGCGGGATTTACAATTGCCTCGCTTGATTCCGGGTTTATCAATTTGGATGGAAGCAGATTTGTTCTTGACGGTGTTGAGGAGAGTGTGATAGACGCGGCGAGTCAATTGCGCGCGGTTCATCTTGGAAGTCTGAACGCGGTGATTTCTGATTTAACGTTTCCCGCGTATACGCACGGAGGGCTTCCGATTGAGTGGAGTTCGTCGAATCCGCGGGTGATAAACGAACAAGGCGAAGTTACACGCCCGCAGGCGCGGGATATGGCTGTGTTTGTCAAGCTTACGGCGACTGTCAATGTGAACGGATTTATATACAGGCATTCGTTTATCGCGCGAGTTCCGAGAAGTGGGGCGATGGACGGCGAATTGGCGCCGCTTACCGATCCTATGCACATGTCGGACGAACAATTCTTCGGTAGGTGGAATTCGGCGACGAATAGTTGGGATATCATGCCTGTTTTAAGGTACGATACGCACTCCGGTTTGCGGTATGTTGAGGCGTATGTCAGACTTGGCAACTATTACAGCGCGAGGTTCGAGCTTCAGCGATATTTCCAAAATCGAACGGGCGTGCCGCAGTGGAGGCAGACCACAAATGGAAATCCGTTCTTCGCGGAAGCGATGTCCGAGATGATATTCGGGTGGTTCCAGATTGACTTGCCTGTCGGTTGGGGGCATGTGGGATCCGAATGGGGCTGGCATTCCATTGATTTGAATCGAAATCTTCATCCGACTTTCTTCTTGATGGATAGCTGTATGAATGGCAGCACGGTTGAGATTCATAGCCGCGAAAATCCGTCGGGGAACACGCCTTATCTGTCGATAGTTGCGAACGGGGTTACACATCGTCGTCCGGCAATTGCGGATACGCACATAAGCGCGGGGGTGAACGCGACGAGGAACTTTGGAAACGCGCACATTCTTCTCGTTCGAGAGGCGGCAAGTGCGCCGAATATTCCGTTCGGATCGTATACGAAACGTCCGTATTTAAGGTTCGACATAAGCGGGATTTCGGGTAATATTACGTCGGTGCATTTGAATTTCTATGGCCGAACAGATGCTAGCAATCCGCAAAGAGTGTTCGCGCTTAGACCTACAACCACAGGGCAGACGCAGTTTAACGAAATGCAGTTTAATTGGAGAACCCACGATAATATGACGTATAACTTTACCGAGACCGGATTTGTATGGTTGGGCGACGGCTCGCACCCGCGAGGTCCGAATATGTACTATCGCGACATTTGGGGCGTTCAAAATCAGGAATGGGTATTCTACAGCAGTCGTATGTATCAGGCGAGATGGCTTGTGCCGCTTTATTTGCAGAACGGAAACGAGCTTTTCGCTTATCGCGCGCTTGAGATTGCGCTGAGCCTATACGCGCAGCAGCCTGATCCGTTTTACTCGCGGCAGTTGGATTCCGGTTGGCGCGCGCATTCGTTGGGCGACTTGTTCTTCGGCACTTTGAACAGCGAGCATAACACCCCTGAAGTTACCACCGCGCAGCTTAAGAATATCTACAGCTTAATGCGGCGGTTGACGTCGGTTTCGCCGTCGCCGGCGACGAATCAGACAAATGCTGCGTATGTCGGGTTTTTACGGCTTGCGGCGCATTTTCCTGAGTTGATGGGGCAGATGGAGGTCAGAGGAACAAACAACAACGCGTGGCGTGAACTTGTGTTTAACGATATAAACTATATGTGGCCGGCGGCGGGCGGCGCGAGCGGCGATATTGACCGCAACGCGTTGCTTGGCAACATTGCGGTTGACGGTGACGGAAATATTATCGGAAATGTTTCGGATGTTCGGAATTGGGACGGCGTGGAGCTTGACGGAAACGGTAATATCGTGCGCGCGAATCATATGGGCGCGCCGCGGAATTGGTTCGAATTCGGGAAGAATCGGCTTGTTATATTGTACGGCGCGATAACCACCGACAGTGTCGGGCGTGTTTTGCCGGCGCATCAGCAGTGGCGGCTTACAAATCCTGACGGAAGTTATCTTGAAACCACGAATGGTTATATCGCCGGTGTTTTGAACGAAATTTTGCAGGCTTTTGATATAATTAACGAATCTCCTGGCGTGACTGCGCCTTATTCGGCGTTTCTTCTAAACGCTTACAATCGATTGGCGAAGTATTTTGTTGATTTTATGATGGTTAACGGGCACAGCACGTCGTTTGGCAACGGCGGAAGGATTAATCTGCGAGTTTGGGCAGGGCAGCAGCACGCGAGGATTCCGAATCCGCATTTTCAGTATATCGCGACGTCAGGACAGGCGGGAATTCGCCCTGATTATACGTCGATTATCTATCCCGACAAGGCAATCGCGTTTTTGCGAGACTGTTGGAACGGCGGCGGACTTTCGGCGACCATTGCGGCGACGCAGGGAGCGGGAACGCACGGATTTAGGGATGATTTGATGCTTGACGTGTTTGCCTACGGCAGACCTATGCTTACCTCGGGCGGGGCGACGGGATTTGCGTCCACCGTTCTGACCGGAACGGTTCGAGCCATGACTCGTCAGCATAACACCATCGAAATCGACAATATGTGTCAAATGCCGCGTCCGGGGCAGAATTTCCCCGCGGGAATGCCGACGCGTCCGCCGGGGTCGCCGTCTTATCAGACGCCGGGCAGAATGACGCTTGCGACGAACGATATGTTTGACTTTGTTGACGCGGGCTCGAGTTATATCTACTGGCCGACGCACGACGTGAACCGCCGAGTTTTGCAGATTCGCGACAGATTTTGGATTGTTTCGGATTCTATTCGTGTCACGGATGTGAATAGAAGTCATACGTATCGACTGTTTTGGCAGCCTGACGCAGGAAATAATCTTACCGTCGATCAAGTGACCGGCGCGGCAAGAACGAATTGGGAAATAGGCGGAAATCTTTTGATTATTCCTGCCGATCCCGAGACGATGACTGCGAATATCACCAATCGTTGGATGTTTAGCCCCGGATTTGGCGAGATATACACGCCGAGAATGGAATATGTTCGAATCGGAACGGGGCATCAAACGTTTGATTCGATTTTGTTCCCGTTTGCGCAGGGGCGAAATCCGAATGTTACCGTTACACGCCTTCCGTTGAATGTTCCGACCATTACGGCGACCGCGCTTATGCTAAATATAGACGGCAATACCGCGTTTTATTATTCATCGAATGAGGCGATTCCCATTCGGCGAAGATTCGGCGACTTTTGGGCGCAGGCGCAAATGGCGTATATCGAAAGAGATCAAAGCGGCAATATAATCAATATTTACCTAACCAATGCGACCTCTCTTGATGATGCGAACGGTAATTTTATCGTTGAGGGCAATTTGCCGTCGGACTTGGGCATTGAGTGGCGCGGGAATGTTCTTAATATCTCGTCGAGCGAAAACTTGCCGTCGAGTGGGATTCGAATTAGAAGCTCGTCCGTTGGCGCCGTAAGATTTAACGGACGACCGGTGCAATTTACATTCAATAACGGGGTTGTTACAACTAACGGAACTTCGATGTAATATATAAAAAGCGACTGCTTCAGCAGTCGCTTTTTTTAGTCTCTTTTCTCGCGTTTATAGATTATTTTCGGATATATTTTCTCGACCATGCTAAACCGTTTACATCCGGTTAGGTAACCTAATACGGTGAATATCGGAATGATCAATATCGGAATACCGTATGTTGACAAATTGTTGAAAAACAAAAGTCCCGGAAGCATCCATACGCGATAAACAAGGTCGAATATCGTGACGATCGTTATTGTGGTTTGTTCGTAATATATTCCAACCATCGTGAACATAGTCGGCTCGTCAAGGGCGGTTATGTATCCTATTACAAGTTCGCGCGGGTTCGTGGCGATTGTAATCGCCGCGTCGCCGAATATGTATGGCGCGATTAGGCGGAGCATAAGCAAAATTAGAGCCGGAATTGCGGCGATTAAGCTTGCGGTTATGACTCTTTCTAATCGTACGCTCGGCTCTTCGCGATGCAGGAATTGCGGTTTCTCGTGTTCGTTTTTCGGAACTGTCATTCTTGAGTCAAGCCGCCCGAAGTTCCAGCCTGTCGAATAAATTATAATTGCATAAATGCAGAGTAGAGCTAAGCCGAAGATTAAGTTTCCCGATTCGAATCCTAAAATAAAAGAAAAAATTGCAAAGCAAAACACCGCCACGGCGATTGCGAGAACATTATTCCAAATAAGTTTTTTAACGCCAAATCCAATTTTGTCCATATTTTTCACCTCAGTTTATAGTGTACCATATTTCACGCAAATTGAATAGTATATATTGGAAAGTTTTTTAATGTTAATACCCATAAAGGAGGTGAAATTTTGTGAGACGAAGGTTTTTTCCGATAATATTGCCTATTTTCGGTGGCGGAAGGCGTCGTCGCCGACGCCATCATGATGATTCGAACAGACATCATCACCGCGACCATGATCATAATCACGAGCGTGAACGTGAGCGCGAACGAGATGATAGACACCGGCATGAAAATGATAGGCGTGACCGTTATCCATTTGGATATTAATTTGATTAAAACCTCTTGACATGATGGTTTTGTTATGATATGATGGTAAAAAATGTATTTACAAAGGAGGAATTATCATGGAATTAAAAGGATCAAGAACTGAGCAAAATTTGATGGCGGCATTTGCGGGCGAGTCGCAGGCGAGAAGTAAATATGATTATTTTGCGTCTGCCGCGAAGAAAGAGGGTTATGAGCAGATTTCGGCTTTTTTCTCAGCTACCGCGAACAATGAAAAAGAACATGGGAAGATTTGGTTCAAATTGCTAAATGGAATAGGAAATACTGCCGAAAACTTGAAATCAGGCGCGAGCGGCGAGCATTACGAGCACACGGATATGTATCCTACATTCGCGAAAGTTGCGAAAGAGGAAGGGTTTGACCATATCGCACTATTGTTCGAGAGAGTCGCGAAAATCGAAGCGGAGCATGAGGCGAGATATTTGAAGCTTCTTGAGAATGTTAGCGGAAACAAAGTATTTGTGAAAGATTCCGCTGTTACTTGGGAGTGCCGCAACTGTGGACACGAGCATCATGGTGCGGATGCGCCCGATGTTTGTTCTACTTGTCTTCATCCGAAAGCGTATTTTGAGGTTAAGATACCGAATTATTAAAAAAAAAGAGCCGAAAGGCTCTTTTTTATTTGTGAAATTTTATTGTCTGATTAAAATCTTCCGCGAACGCCACCGCCGCCGAAGCTTCCGCCGCCACCTCTGAATCCACCGCCGCCACCGCCGCCGAAACCGCCACCGCCGCGACCCATTGGTCCGCCAAAGCCGCCCGGTCCCATAGGGCCTCCGAAACCACCGGGACCGCCTCGACCTCTGAATCTTCTGCGCCGAATAAAGAAAGGCATTATCCCGAACATCGCAAGGAGAATTATAATTTCAATCATTCCTACGCTTTGATCTCTCGTGTTTCCAGGTACGGGCGCGTCAATGTCAATATCCACACCATATTCCTCTGCTATGTCACGCGCTATCGCGCGAAATGTATTTTCAAATGCGGCGTCGAAATCATCATCTATTAAATATGGAATAAGATATGCGTCTCGAATTCGCCCCACTCTGCCGTCAGGCAGCGCGCCTTCTAAGCCGCGCCCGATTTCAATAGCGAACTCGCGTTCCTGCACAGCGATAAAAATCAACACTCCGTTTTGAAGCCCCGCGTCGCCGATTTGAAGATTATTAGCGTACTCAATAGCGAACCTTTCAATCGGTTCTCCGTCAAGCGACGTTACGGTTGCGACAACTATCTGCGCGCGGGTTGCGTTTTCAACCTGCCACGCCATGTTATTCAGGCGAATGACGGTTTCAGAGCTTAGAACTCGGGCTTGATCGTCAACGAAGTTCATGGCAACGCTTGCCGAAACAAGTTGTAACGATAATATCAAACATAGAATTACGAATAGTAGTTTTTTCATAGGATTCCCTCGCTTGCTGGCTTAGAATTGAACATTCGGCACTTGGTCGGCGCCTTCCGCGGCTTGGAAGTATTCCGCCGCCTCGAATCCGAACATGTTGGCGAGAATTACGCGCGGGAACTGCTGAATTCGAGTGTTAAATGTTTGAACACTGTTATTATACTGCGAACGCGCGAATTGTATACGGTTTTCGGTTCCCGCAAGTTCGTCTTGAAGACTTCTGAAGTTTTCGCTTGCGCGGAGTTCGGGATAAGCTTCCGAAATCGCGAGAAGCCGCCCAAGCGCGCCGCTCATTTCAGCTTCCGCCGCAGTAGCTTCCGCCGGAGTCATGGGTCTCATCATTCTTTCACGTGCCGCCGCTATTTCAAGGAATATTCCCTCTTCGTGCGCCGCGTATCCTCTAACCGTTTCAACCAAGTTCGGAATCAAATCGTTTCGGCGTTGAAGCTGTGACTCGACTTGCGCCCATTCGCCGTTTATCGCCTCGCGGCTTGAAACCAAGCCGTTGTACGAACTTATAAACATAATAGCTAAAATAACAATTATACCAAGTATTATCCATAGGCCTTTTCTTTTCATTTTGTATCACTCCTTATTTTAGTGTTTGCGTCAAATCACGCAATCTTGGGAGAGTTATCGAAATCTTGATTTCGCTAATAACTCCCCTGTGAAAACTGCCAAAGAACACGAGTCGCATTTGGACGAAGTGTGATTTGATGCAGTTGACCGCCAGTCGAAAACGCTCAGTCGGGTATCTTTATACACGCTCCTGAGCATTTTCGGCGAAATATCACGCAATTTGACGCAAACTTATATCTTATAGTATATCACACTTGCGTCAATAATTGCAAGTTTTTCATTTTGATTGCGCATAAAGTTAATGCCTCGCGGCGCAATGTTTGCATATATTTAATCGTGGGAGTGGTGCAGGCTTGCCTGCTTCGCTCGCTCTGCTTCCTTGATTAGGAAGGCTTTCTTTACGCCGACGTCGATATGGTCCCACGGCAAGGTTTCATCAAACGCGCGCGCGCGTCGGGCGTAGAAATCCATATCAAAGCCGCATTCGTCGAACGCCTGTTGCCACAATTCAAACTTGAAATGCTCGCTCCAACCGTCGAAGCGGCAACCGTTTTTGTATGCCGCAAGCAAAACCGTCGATAATCGCCGATCTCCGCGGGAGAATACCGCTTCGAGCAGGCTTAGCTCGCTTTGGTGATAGTTGTATGAGATGTTTTTCACTTTAAGCAAGTCTTTCAAATGCCGCTGTTTTTCGCCGAGTTGGTCGATACTGTCCTGCGGCTCCCACTGGAACGGCGTAAACGGTTTGGGGACGAACATTGACGTAGACACGGTGATTTTGACGTTTCGGTTACGCTGTTCTTTCGGGATTTTGTAAAACTCGTCAAGCGTAAGCTTCGCGAGCCTTGCGATACCCTCAACATCTTCCACGGTTTCGGTTGGAAGCCCCAGCATAAAGTATAGCTTAATCGTTCCGTATCCGCCCGAAAATGCTGTATGCGCAGCGTTTAGCACATGCTCTTCGGTTACATTTTTATGGATTACATCGCGCATGCGTTGCGTTCCCGCTTCGGGCGCGAAAGTTAGCCCGCTTTTGCGCACTTTTTGAACTTTTTGCATTAATTCGATAGAAAAGTTGTCTATTCGCAGTGACGGCAACGATAAATTCACTTTGCGCCGTTCGGTGAGGTCAAGCAACCTGTCGGTCAGCTCTTCAAGTCCCGAATAATCGCTTGTGCTAAGAGACGACAGGCTGATTTCCTCATATCCCGTGTTGTCTATCAACTTTTCGGCGCAACTTACAAGTCGTTCGACCGAGCGTTCCCGCATTGGGCGGTAGATAAAGCCCGCCTGGCAGAATCTGCACCCGCGGAAGCAGCCGCGGAAAAGTTCCAGCATATTGCGGTCGTGGACGATTTCCATAAATGGAACAATGACTCGCTCGGGCATAAACGTGGCGTCTAAGTCCTCGATTATTCGTTTTTTTACCGTTTTCGGCGCGTTGGGGTTATTCGGCGTGATGTCTTTTACCGTTCCGTCGTCGTTATATGTGACATCGTAGAACTGCGGAACGTAAATTCCGTCGATTTTGGCGATGGATTCGAGGAATTGCCGGCGCTGACCGCCGGCTTGCTTGTGCTGTTTGTATGCTTCCAAAACCTCGCATACAACTTCCTCCGCCTCGCCGAGAACGGCGAAATCGATAAAGTCGGCAATCGGCTCAAGATTATACGCGCAGGGACCGCCAACGCAGACGAGAGTATGTTCGTCCGTTCGCTCGCTTGATAAAAACGGAATTTCCGCTAAGTCTAGCATGTTCAAGATGTTGGTGTAACTCATTTCGTATTGAAGTGTAAATCCGACTATGTCGAACTCGCCGACGGGGGTTTGGCTCTCCATTGAAAACAAAGGAATGTCGGCTTTGCGCATTTCGGCTTCCATATCAATCCACGGCGCGAAAACCCGCTCGCAAGCGCAGTCGTCTCGCTCGTTCAGCAAGTGATATATGATTTTCATGCCTAAATGCGACATTCCGACCTCGTAAACGTCGGGGAAACAAAACGCGAACCGAACCAAATCTTCGGCATTTGGTTTGCATACTTGATTAAGTTCGCCGCCGACGTATCTGCCGGGTTTTTGTACCTTATTTAAAATTTTCTCTATTTTACTTTTCATATTTGTCCACCTCATCGAATATATATTGTAACAGATTGTCCGAAGAATTGCAAGGAAGAAGTCAAAGGAGGAAGTCAAATATGCCACGAACATATAGCGGACGTAACCGCAGAACGCCTGCGCCGCGTATAAATACTTCGCCGAAAAAGCCACGCAAACTTGAATTCGGCGAGAAAGTTAAAAAATATTTTGCGAAATTTTTGAAGCAAACGGGTGTAGCCGTTGCGATTATTTTGCTTGTTTATATTGTAAGAGCTGTCGCGCCTGGGTTTTGGGCGAATATAAGTCCGACGATTCATTCGAATCTAGAGCGTGATATCAATTTTGTTGCGATTTACAATGGTACGGTTGGGCGTGTTTTTCCGGATGCCGCCATAGACGCGGAAGAGGAAGAGGAGGATTACGACGATACTGAACTCGATTATCCGATTGAGTCCGATGAATATTATCCCGGCGGCGACGATGATATATTTATTGACGGATACGAGATATTTAGGGATTGGGAGGCGTATGACGTCGAGGAAGTTTTCTATTCATTGTGATGGAGGATATACATATGATAAAACTTGGAAAACGCTTGCGAATCAGCTTATTCGTGCCGGTTTTGTTTGTCGGCGCGTATTTGGGAGGTTTTTTGCATTTCTATCTTGCCGCGTACGCAATCGCAATGCTTCACGAGCTTGCGCATGTGGTTGCGGCGATAAAACTTCGCGTTCCTATTGAACGAATTGAGATACAACCGTTTGGGATAACCGCCAAACTTCGGGAGCATTACATTAAAGAGCCATACAAAGAGGTGCTTATCGCGCTTGCGGGGCCGGCGCTGAACTTTCTGTTGGCGGGCATTTGTTATGTTTTAATAAGTCGGTACGCCTTTCCGATTGCCTATCTTTTTTGGCTTAATTTGTCGATGGCGGTATTGAATTTGCTTCCTTGCTTACCGCTTGATGGCGGGAGGGTTGTAAAAGCCTTGCTTACAGGCAGTTTTGGCGTTGTTAAGGCGTTTAACTCAGTTTTGCGGCTGACTAAAGTAATCACCGTCGTAATTCTTGCCGCGGCGGTGTTTTTGCTGCTTTATTCCGAGTTTAACTTCTCGCTGATTTTAATCGCGGCGTTTTTGCTCGCCAACATATCCGCCGAGCGACGGAATTTGAATATGATCGCGATGCGGGAAATGCTTCAGAACAAAGAGAAACTAAAAAAGGACGACATCAACAAGGTCCGCGCAATTGCGGTGTTTGAAGACGTGTCCGCTCGAATTTTATTAAAATATTTCAGCTATAATTATTATTATGTCATTGATGTTTTGGATAAGGATATGTCCATTACTCGCCGTGTAACCGAAACGCAGTTAATAGACGCGCTTGTGCGCGAAGGAGTTCGCGTGAAGGTTCGGGATATTTGAATGCTCTATCTTGATTCACGCGCGATTTCGCGCCACGCCAGGTCGCCGCGTTCGAGACCGATTACCAAAACTTCGGCGGTGGCGATATTTGTCGCGACCGGAATATTGTGCATGTCGCACGTTTTAATAAGCGGTGCGATGTCGGGTTCGTGCGGTTGCCGCGCGATTGGGTCGTCAAAAAACAGCACCAAATCAATTTCGTTAAAAGCGATTCGAGATACTATTTGCTGAACGCCGCCCTGACTTCCCGCCAAAAATTTGGTAACGGGCAATCCTGTCGCGTCTCCTATGTAAGTTCCGGTAGTGCTTGTGGCGCAAAGGTTGTGCTTTTTCAAAATTCCGCTGTACGCTATGCAAAACTCCGCCATAAGCTCTTTTTTCTTATCGTGCGCCATTAATGCTATATTCAAAATTTCCGCACCTCCTTGGTTTATATTTTCTTCGCGATTTCGTTTACGCCTGCCGTAAGTTTGTTTTCGGAAATAACGCCCAAAAGCTCGATTGCCAACGTGTTTACCATTTTTTTTGCGTCAACTTTTTCGGATTTCAAAAATTTCGCGTTTTTTCGGTTTATTAGCAGCTTCGCCTTGTCTTTGCCGAACCTTTCAAGTTCGGTTAGAACTTTGTCGGCGTCTCTTAACGAACAGCCGTCGGGTTGTGTAACCACAATTACGGAATCCGCCGCGAAAACCGCGTGACCGAAGCCGCGTCCGACGCCCGTCGGCGAATCTATCAATATGTAATCGTATTTATCTCGCAAATTTTCCAATAATTCTTTCAATTTTTCAGCAGAAATATCTTTGTGCCGCTTTGTTTGCGACGCGGGAAGAAATGAGACATTGTTAAACTTTTTGCAGGTTATAAGCGCTTGACTAAGCTCCGCCGTCCCTTCAAGCACATCGGTAATGTCGTATACAATTTGGTGTTCGACTCCAAGAACGATGTCCAAATTTCGAAGTCCGATATCCATGTCGATAAGGATAACTTTTTTCTTTAATTTGGTAAGCGCGCGTCCGAGATTGGCTGTAATAACAGTCTTTCCGACCCCGCCTTTGCCGCTTGTTAACGCAATTATTTCACCCATTTTCGACACCTCTAAACAGTTTCTAAAATAATTCTATCACAGTACATCTGAAATGTCAAAATTAAATTTACGATCTATCTCAGCAACACATTTCTTCTCGGTTCAACCGGGATTTCGACATTTTCCTCGCCCAACCTAAAATACGCCGCGAAAATTTCTCGCGCCACCGGAATAACGCGACTTCCGCCCGCGCCGCCCTCAATCACAACGGCGACCGCGATTTGCGGGTTATCAATCGGCGCGAAGCCAACGTAAAGACCGTTGCTGGTTCCGCCGGTTTGCGCGGTACCTGTTTTGCCGCCGGTTCGAATGGGGAATCCTGCAAAACCGCCCGCCGCGGTTCCGCTAACGGTTGCCTGGCGCATGCCTTCCATAATCACGCGGTGACTTTCGGACGACATTTGAACGGTGTTAAGCACTTCGGGCATTGTGCGGTAGATCACTTCGTTGGTTACCGAGTCTCGGATTTCTTTCGTCAAGTGCGGTCTGTATCGCGTGCCGCCGTTGGCGATTGTCGCCATGTAATTCGCAAGTTGCAGCGGCGTGAAAGCGTGATACGTTTGCCCGATTGCCGCTTGAACCGTGTTTCCGGGCATCCATTGCCGCCCTTGGCTTTCGGTGAATTCGCGGCTTGCCAAAGTTCCGCGTGCTTCGGGAAGTTCGATTCCGCTTGGTTCGCCGAATCCAAGTTGCCGCGCGAAGTCGGTCATTGTGTCGATTCCGACACGCCAACCTAAGTCGTAGAAAAAGTAGTTGCAGGACACCGAAAGTGCCTGGGATACGTTTATCGAACCGTGTACGCCCAAACAACTGGGGCGAAAATTCCCGAGCGCGGCTCTTACATACACGCCTCTGCATGTAATTCTGCCGTTCGGCTGAAGATGCCCTGATTCAAGTCCCGCAAGCGCGGCGACCATTTTGTATGATGAACCGGGTGCGTACGCTCCTTGCAACGCGCGGTTAAACATGGGGCGCAAAGGGTCAACGGTCAAGTCTTGAAAATCTTCGATAAAGTTTGAAGGATCAAACGTCGGATAAGTCGCCAACGCCAATATTTGCCCTGTGTTTACGTCAATCGCCACCGCCGCGCCGGTATACGCGTCGTGACCGCGTCGTCGTGCGTCCCAACGGCTGTTCGCTCTGATTTGCGCGGTAGTTTGCGCAAGCGCGCGTTCCGCCGCTTCTTGCACGCGCGCGTCTATGGTTAAAATGGCGTAATGCCCGCTTATCGGCGGTCTTACTTCCAAAATTTGCGCGGTTGCGCCGGCGCGGGTTTGCTCGACGCTTCGTTGTCCGTCAATTCCGCGCAAATGGTATTCAAGCACACGTTCCATGCCGTCTTGCCCGATAACGTCGTTCATTCCGACGTTATAGCCTTGCTCGCGGCGGGAATTAAATTCTTCCTCCGAAATTATGCCCACTCGTCCTAAAACATGCGCCGCCAAATCGCCTGCGGCGTATTCTCGTATCGGTTCGACGTCGACAAAAACGCCGGGCAGGTCCATAGACATTTCGCGAACCCGCTGAACAACTTCCATGTCTACGTCGGACGCGAAAGTGAACGGCACGCTTGTCGAAAACCGTCGCTGTTCCATTTCATAGCGCACCGCGATAATATCCCGCAGCTCTTCCGGAGAGAATGCGCCATTTACCCTGTATCTTCTTTGAAAATGCTCAATCGCGTCATCCGCGGTGGTGAAGTTGTCTAACAAATTTGCCGAAAGCCACTCGGTGCGGCGAGCTTCTTCCCGTTCGTCGTCTCCCGTGCCGAAGTCGAACATAAACGGCGGACCGGATATCGGGAAAGTTTGATGAAAATCGACATCTTTCTCGCGCGCGATTCGCACAAGGTTGTTGATTGACTCGTTAAGCTGGTCGTTCGCCTCCGCTCTTTCGGCGCGGGGCACGTCAATGCGTTGGAATCTTACAAAAAACCCCATTCGATTGGTAACCAACGCTTGTCCGTACCTGTCCATAATTTCGCCCCGCGGCGCGCGAACAGGCATTGCGCGAATGAAGCGTCGTTCCGACTGCTCTCGAAACTCCTCGCCCTGAACAATTTGAAGATCGGCAAGCCGCCAAACGGCAGCGATTAAAAACAGCGCGATTATTCCGATTACAACCAAATTTCTGTTTCTACTTTCTCCGCTAAACATTTTGGCGATACCTCCTTTTCACAAGCGCGTAAATTGGAACGCATATAACCGTATTATAAACCGTTCCGATAACAATTACTCTTGTCAGCGCGTATATCAAATTTCCCTGTCCCCAAATCAAAAATGTCATGCTGTAGTAGAGGAAATAAAACGCGAAGCTTGTTATAAATACGGTTGCGAGTATTCCGAAGTATTTGCGGGTAAGAATCCGTTTGAAAATGAGACCGTTCAACACGCCGGCGTACATCAGCAAAAGCATGCTTACGCCGACGGAGTGCCCCGTCATAAAATCGAACAAAAATCCTGCAATAAATCCGACAATCGCGCTTTCCACAGGCGAGCCGCTTAATATCGCGACACATACAACAAATATGACCAGTAAATTTGGACTAACCCCAAAAATTCGGACATGATTCAAAAGCGTGCTTTGTAACGCCGCAAGCCCCAAAATCCAAAGAAAGTAATAGATGAATTTGTAGTAGGTTAGTTTGATTTTTAGCACCTCCGTTAGGGGCTTTTACGCCTGCGGGCGCGGGGGTTTAGGGCAAAGTCATAAAAACCCGCGCCCGCAGGCGCAAAAACCTATGCGGCAGTCGCCGCAAACGGTCTAAGCTGCAACGCGCCTTAATCCTCTACTCCACTAACCGCGTCAGGCGGATTCTTAATCACGAAAACCTCGGTCAGCCGCCCGAAATCAACCGCGGTTTGAATAATCGCATATTGTGACAACCCTTGCATTTCAGGGCGAATTTCAAGAACCTGCCCAATCAAAATTCCGCGCGGATACATTCCGCCCATTCCGCTGGTTTCGACGTAATCGCCCACGATAATATTGGTGTCTCTTGAGATATGGGACAGCCTTGCCTGCCCGCTTCGACCGAGAATCACATCGCCCTCCACAACTCCCATATCGCGGGAGCGGACAACCATTGCGCCAACCGCGCTTGTCGGATCGACGATTGCGGTAACTCTTGCCCAGTTGGTTCCGACCGCGCTTATGTAGCCAACCAGCTCGTTGCCGGCGGTAATAACGGGTTGCCGAACCGCGATTCCGTGGCGCGTTCCTTTGTTTATTGTAAATGTGTTATACCAATTTCCCGGATTTTGCGCGATAACTTTCGCCGCCTCTAAATCAAGATACGGATTATTTTCGTCAAGGTTTAACATGCGGCGTAAACGCTCGTTTTCATCTCTTAACGCCGCAAGCTCGCGCAAATCGTTTCTAAGTTGCTGTTCCGATATTCGAAATTCCTCATTTTCTCTTGTTAGCCGATTGACGTCGGAAAAATAAGTGCCGATAGAGCCAATGCTATTTCCCGCGCCGGTCAGCACCCTTTGGACACCACCAACAACCACTCCCGTTATATTTCCAACAACCGAAGTTCCGTCTTCATTCCTGCCAAAGATGGACATTGTTATGAATATAACCAAAGTGGCTACGATAAGCGCTATTACGTACTTGTTTTTGAAGAACCTCAATGTTTTATTCCCTTTCGGTTTGCGTGAAATCACTCAATTTGACGCAAACTTGTTATACTTTTGACGTGTTACCGCTTCTTATTCGACACGAACACCTGTTTTAGCGCGACAAGCTCGTTTATCGCCTGCCCTGTTCCAAGCGCGACGCAATCCATGGCGTTTTCCGCGACGTATACCTGGATTCCGGTTTCCTCAAACAATAAAGCGTCCATTCCTTTAAGCATTGCGCCGCCGCCGGCAAGTTTAATTCCGCTGTCAATTACGTCCGCCGAAAGTTCGGGCGGCGTGATTTCCAAAGTCGCCTTCACGGCGTCCACAATCGCCGAAACAGGTTCAAGCAACGCTTGCCGTATCTCTTCCGACGTGATTGTGATGGTTTTCGGAAGTCCGTTCACCAAATCCCGCCCGCGAATTTCCATTGTTGTATCCTGCCCGATGTCGTATGCTGAACCAATTTGGATTTTTATGTCCTCCGCCGTTCGATCGCCAATCATTAGATTATGCTTTTTCTTAATAAAGGTTGTAATCGCGTCGTCAAAATTATTTCCCGCAACTCGAAGCGAAGTGCTTGTAACAACGCCGCCGAGGGAGATTACCGCAACTTCGGTGGTTCCGCCGCCGATGTCAACGATCATGCTTCCCGTTGGTTCGTCAACCGGCAAGCCCGCGCCAATCGCAGCCGCCATAGGTTCTTCGATAAGAAAAACTTCTTTCGCGCCTGATTGCAAAACCGCTTCTTCCACGGCGCGGCGTTCAACTTCGGTCACTCCCGACGGAATACAAACAACCACCCGCGGCTTAAACATTCCGCCGCCGACCGCTTTCTTTATAAAATATTTAAGCATCGAGCCGGTTATGTCAAAATTAGCGATTACGCCATCTTTCATGGGTCGAATCGCTCGAATGTTGCCCGGCGTTCGTCCAAGCATTTCTTTCGCCTGGTCGCCCACAGCGAGCACCTGCCCGCTACTCTCGTTTATCGCGACAACCGACGGTTCGCGAAGCACAACTCCTTTATCTTTCAAATGTACCAGCGTATTCGCCGTTCCTAAATCAATTCCGATGTCTCTTGGCATATTGCCCTCCTAGTGTAAATTCAATTAATAATTAATAATGAATAATTAACAATTGCGGAAACTTTTGCAAGCAAAAGTGATTTTATTCATTCTAATTTTTTGTTAGTATTCCCATATTATGGGTTTTTTAGACGTTTTGTAACTTGTATTGCCGCAAATCCGGTAAACGCTCCGGCAAACACCGCGACAATCATTAAAACCGGCATATATGTAAGCACATATATGTTTTGCAGTATCGCGGCGGCGACAATTGTTTGCGCGATATTATGCGAAACGCCACCGATAACTCCGATTCCGATAAAACTCAATCCCGCGCGGCGATAGAACAAAACCATCAGAATACTACTCAGCAACGCGCCCGCAAGACTGTATGGAAGCGCAGACGCTCCGCCGTATAATAGGCTTCCGAGAATGCTGCGCGTTACCGCGATTCCAATCGCCGTGCCGCCGCCGAATTTATATAGCGCAATCATGGTTACTATATTCGCCAAACCAAGCTTTCCGCCGGGTATAGCGGTGATGGGCGGCAGCATTTGTTCGAATATTGCCAAACAAATCGCCACCGCGGTTAGTATTGCAATTGTAGTGAGTTTTTTAACATTAGATTTATTCATCAGAATGTAACCCCGTCAACGGTTCGATGACTGCCAAGTCTTACAACAAGTCGATTCGGCAGGCATACGATAATGCTTCCCGGGCGAGTAATCGCCCCCGCTTGAATATCCAGTTTATCCGGGCAATCGGCATAAATCACCCGAACGGAATCATGCGTAATCTCTAAAATATTCGTTCCGAACTCGGTGATCACCTCAACCGTTTTCGGCTCGGTTATGCTTGATAAATGATAGCTTGCGAAGTGTTGCCCGTTGACTTCGATAATAACTTCGGTCGCACTTTGTCCCGAAAACACAACGAAATTCCAAAAAATAAGCCAAACCGTTGCGAATATTAGAATTGACGCTATCAAAACCCTATCGGCTTTAGTAATTACGCGGCGCATTTTGTGAATTTTCTCTCAATCCGCTGATTTCGGTCTCGTGCTTCGCTTTCGCGATTTCAAGTTCGCGGATGTCGTCTTTTAACACGGCAACTTCCAGGCGCAACTCTTCAAGTTCAGTATTTTGACGTTTTATATCTTCCAAATAGTCCGCAACCTGCTGACGCAAATTATCGCACGATTTTTCGCTTTTTATATAATCGTCGGCAAGATTTAATGCCACCAAAACGGCGTTCATTGCGGTGCTAAGCTGCGGCGCGGCAGTTGCGACGTCACCCGCCTTTTTTTCAACCAAAAACGCGACCTGCCGAATATACTCCTCGGCGTCCGCGCTTACGATAACGTAATCCTTGCCCTGTATTCTGATATTTACTTTTCGCTTTTCCATAGGTATTCCCTCGCTTTTAGTATCCCGACAACCGTTTTAGAATCGTTAATTTCATTATTCATAATCATATCAACCACAGTATCCAGCGGGATTTTCTCAACCACCAGATATTCGTCTAAATCAAGATTCGCCTCACCCTTGTAAAGCTCGGTGGCGAGATAGATATGAATCGTCTCGTTCGCGAATCCGGGCGTTGGGAAGATATGCCCCAAATATGCGATATTGTTGGATTTATAGCCGGTTTCTTCCTCCAACTCGCGAACGCCGCACTCGTAATGATCTTCGCCCTTATTAAGCTTCCCCGCCGGAATTTCGAGAATCGCGGCTTCCAACGGCTTGCGGAACTGCCGAACCATAATTACCTCGTTATTTTCGGTAATGGGCACAACGCACACGCCGCCCGAATGGTCAACAATTTCGCGGGTCGCGGTTCGACCGTCCGGCATTGCAACGGTGTCAACACGTACCGACAGGATCTTCCCGTCGAATATTTGCTCTGATTTTATGGATTTTTCATGAAATATCATAGTTAAACCCCAATTAATAATGAATAATTAATAGTGAATAATTGCGGTTAAATTTTGCAAAATACGCAAAATTTCCCATTTAAAATTATTATAGCACATTATATTGTAACTATGCAACACTTTTTTCGACGGAAATTAGTTTGGGTGTGTCTTAAAAATATCAATCATCATCTTTTTGGCGAATTTTCCGTCCAAATGCGTTAAAAATTGTTGTTAATACACAAAGTATTGCCAAAATTTTTGCCTTTTTGGTCAAAAAATCCACTCAAAAATCTAATAATCGCTATTTTTAAGACACACCCTAATTTTTCATAACATTTCGCTTGACAAAATTTTATCGATGTACTACAATGTTATAATATACAATTTAGGGGGTATGTTACTATGATAAACGATAAATTTATGCTTGAAGGGTTAACTTTTGACGATGTGCTGTTGGTTCCGCAAAAGTCTGATATTCTTCCGAACGCTGCGAATATTGAAACGAACTTAACTTCGCAAATCAAACTGAATATTCCCCTAATGAGTTCGGCGATGGACACAGTTACCGAATCGCGCATGGCGATTGCGATTGCGCGCGAGGGCGGCGTTGGAGTTATCCACAAAAACATGAGTATCGACGCGCAAGCCACCGAAGTTGACAAGGTTAAGCGAAGCGAGCACGGTGTTATCGTTGATCCGTTTTTCCTATCGCCCGAACATACTTTGTTTGACGCGGACAAGCTTATGGGTAAGTATAAAATTTCCGGCGTTCCTGTTACCGTGGACGGCAAACTTGTCGGAATCCTGACCAACCGCGATTTGCGGTTTGAAACCAACTTCGGTAAGAAAATCAAGGACGCAATGACTTACGAGAATCTTATCACCGCGCCTGAGGGCACGACTTTGGAGCAGGCGCAGGAAATTCTGCGCAAGCATAAAATCGAAAAACTTCCGATTGTTGATTCAGACGGTAACCTAAAAGGACTTATCACAATTAAAGATATAGAAAAAAGTATCGCGTATCCGAACTCGGCGCGGGATAGCGGCGGACGGCTTCTTGCCGGCGCGGCAATCGGCGTGTCCGACGATATGCTCGATCGCGTGGAAGCTTTGCTTGCGGCGAAAGTTGACGTGCTTGTGCTTGACAGCGCGCACGGGCATTCGCAAAACATCATAAACGGCTTGCGCCAAATTAAGGAAAAATTTCCGCACGCGCAAGTGATTGCGGGCAATATCGCGACCGGCGAAGCGGCGGCTGATTTAATCGCCGCCGGAGCGGACGCTTTGAAAGTCGGAATCGGTCCCGGTTCAATCTGCACAACTCGGGTTGTCGCGGGAATCGGCGTTCCGCAAATTTCAGCGATATACGATGTCGCGCAAGCGGCGAAAAAGCATAAAATTCCGGTTATCGCCGACGGCGGAGTGAAATATTCCGGCGATTTGCCGAAAGCAATCGCGGCGGGTGCGGACGTAATTATGATTGGAAGCCTTTTGGCGGGTTGCGAAGAAAGCCCGGGGGATAGCGAAATCTATCAAGGACGGCAGTTTAAGGTTTACCGCGGAATGGGCTCGCTTGGCGCGATGAACGACGGTTCGGCGGACAGATATTTCCAATCGGACGCGAAAAAGCTTGTGCCGGAGGGCGTTGAGGGGCGCGTGCCTTACAAAGGCGCGGTATCCGACACGGTTTTCCAACTTCTCGGCGGACTGCGCGCGGGAATGGGATACTGCGGAACCGTTGACATCGCCGCGCTTAAGGCGGGCGGAAAATTTGTGAAAATTACCAACGCGGGGCTGACCGAAAGCCATCCGCACGATGTTTATATTACGAAAGAGACGCCGAACTATACGGTGCGGCAGTTTTCTTAAGCGCCCAACGGGCGCGAGGCTTAAGGCGCGTTGCGCCTTAGACCGATTTTTCGGCGGCGGCCGTGGCGCGGCAAGGACCAGTCCTTGCGGTAGGTTTCAACCAATCACACTTCGTCAAAGGGCGACTCATGTTCTTGGTGCGGTCAACTGCAACCGTTCGAGCTACGGCACCAAACGCCTTGCTCTTACGGGCAGTTTCCCGACTCGCTTCGCTCGCTGGATAATTCGACTAAGCTTTTCAAAAAACGAAAAGCAAGTCTCA
>WRAG01000025.1 GCA_009780345.1 Oscillospiraceae bacterium | reverse complement strand
TGCTGTATAACTGCCATCCGGCAATGGATTGGTCGTTGTAAACGTCCAGTTGCCATCAGTATCAACAGTTGTAGTTCCTGTTACAGTATCACCATCTTCATCTGTGATTGTAACGTTAACTGTTGCTCCCGGTACACCTCTTCCGGTTACTGTTGCTCTGTAGTCGTTTCCAACTGTAACATTGCTAATTACCGGAGGATTTGGTTGTTGTGGCGCTCTTTCGACATCAAAGTCTACTTCGTTAGAACCATTGCTTGTTCCGCCTGCAGTAGTTTGAGTTGCGCCTGCTGTATAACTGCCATCCGGCAATGGATCGGTCGTTGTAAACGTCCAGTTGCCATTTTCGCCAACAGTTGCGGTTCCGCTTGCAACAACGTCACCGTCATCATCCGTGATTGTAACGTTAACTGTCGCTCCGGGCACGCCTGTTCCGGTTACTGTTGCTCTGTAGTCGTTTCCAACTGTAACATTGCTAATTACCGGAGGATTTGGTCTAAGTGAAACATTAAACCCTACCCATTCAACATCTTGCCCCACAATATTGCCGTTTATAATACAGCTTATAGGAGTAATAGTAGAAACTCCTGTTAACGGAGCGTCAGTTCCCGCAGGGTAAGAATCAAATGCGTCTTCGTTAATTTCATTCCATTCAACGCCGCTTAATTTTCTGAAATAAAGCGAATATAGCAATAATCCTTCAGCCGGCGGTATTGCCACAAAGTTATTTCTAAATGAGTTGTCATTCCACATGTAGAATCCCCAGTCAATCATCCTGTTAGCCGCCGATGGAAGCTGCGGATAGGTCGTAAAGATCAATATTACTCTCTCAAGACCGGCTGCGGGTAAAAATTGAGGACGAGACTCATCAGTAACGGAAGCTCGTGCCCAACCAGATGCCAAATCGTCATGACGAGCATCTCCAACTATCGTGTTGTCAAAATCTCTCATCATTGCTGCTTGCATTGCATCGCCGGAAACTAATATAGCGCTTCCGTCAGGAGCAACCAATTCCATAAGTGTGCTGTCGTATTCCAAATGAAATACGAAAGCATTTCCAGGATTACCAAAAGCCCTAAAATCAATCCTGAAAAGTCCTTCAGCTTCATCAACCATAACAAATGAAGCTCTTGTTCCATTATTAAATTCCGGTCCATTATCAGCTAATGCTGCCGGCACAAAAAGTGCCGACAGCATCGCGATTACGACCAGAATGGTAAATATCCTTTTCATTTGGATATCTCCTTTCTCTCGTAAGAGTCAAAAATCATTAAGGCAATAAAGTTAAAGCACTGTGTTGAACAACTCTGTCTGTTTGCAAGAAGTTGTTAAGCAACAACGATTGATCCAAAACGTTAATCTGCCCGTCATCAGTCAAGTCTTGTTCTAAAGCTTGAGCATGCGTTTGGAACATTGAATTTACCAACAACGACCAGTCAAGTGTGTTGATTTCGCTGTCATTGATCGCGTCCATGTTACCTGCAAACAATAAGAATCTTGTTCCCACCTCATCTGAATAATCGATATTTGGAATCAACGCAGGATTAGTGCCGCTGCCTGCAAGGAAAGCAGTACGATCAAACTGAACATTTTCAATTGTCACGATTGTGTGGTTTTGTTTGTGAATTACGATGTAGTAAGTCAACGCTGAATCAACTCTAGCAAACTCGAATCTACCATTATTCACAAATACAGAAGCTGTAGTTTCAGCAACAAAGTTATCATTAGCTGCGTTGTAAAGTCTTACAGTCGCTGTTGGAACTTGGTTAAAGATGTTAAATCCATCATAATTTACAAAACCTGAAATTCTTCTGTAGATTCTAAAATCAGGTGTTATCCAAGTGTCAACATCGTTACTTGTGTTTCCATGCTCGTCTTCTTGTTCAATGTTAATTCTGTAAGTTTTGTCTTCTTCAAGATCAAACGGAACCGTGAAAGACCATTCGCCGTTAGCGTCTACAGTTACTTCCCACTCGCCTAAGAAATCGTCGTTATCGTCGCCGTTGTAGATTCTGATTGTAACAGTCGCACCAGGCTCACCTTCACCTGTAATAGTAGGTCTTTCTTCGTCAACAATTGCAGGATCATTTTCTGTTCCGATAAATTCATCATCGAATTCCGGATCTTCGATTGCAGTTTTCAAAGAGAATCTGCTATCTTGAGTCGTCCATGCGCTGTTGATGTTCAAAGTCGCATCTTCATGTCTTGCTCTTGCGCTAAATACATAAGCAACATATGGGTCCGGAGTAACAAGATCAGCAGCAGGAGTGAAAGACCAAGTTCCGTCAGCCGCAACTGTTACAGGACCGCTTGCTACTACAGCATTAGCTGTGTCACGGATTTCAACATAAACAGTGTAACCTACAATACCTGTACCTGTGATCGGTTGTCTTACGTTGTTAGTTCTGTATGGAACTCCGGCAACTGCAAGAGGTGTAGCGATTGCAGGAGGATCTATAGTAGTTCTTACTGTAAATCTTACAACATCACTATTAGGGCTTGTGTTTCCGCCAATTGTTTGTGTTGCGTGTACGTCATAAATGCCGTCCGCAAGTTCAGTAGCAGGCGTGAATTCCCATTCGTTTGTAGTAGTATTGTACGTTGCAGCGCCTTCTGTTACAAGAACGCCGGCAGATGTATTGATTACCACCCAAACAGATTGAGCATCAGCATGAGCGTCAACTGTGATAGTCGGTTGATTTTCGCTCATAACCGCGTTGTTTGCCGGATAAGTGATTACCGGAGGAGCATCAAGTATAGTAGAAATTTCAATTGTAGCATTTGCTGTCAATGCAGGGAAAGTGAACGAGTAAACGCCATTTGCATAAACAACTTGTGCAGTTACGTCATTAGTACCATTAACAATTACTTCGTCAAGAACAGATCCGCCAGCAATTGTAAATGTAACAGTCGGAGTTGACCCTACCAAATGGCTAGTAACACCGATAGGATTGATTGTAGCAACACCTGCATCACCTGTAGCAGTAAGAGTTACAAACACATCATCTCCACCGCCGGTGATTTGTGCAAATCTACCAAAAATAGTTTGGTTAGCAGTTATCGGACCTGCAAATGTGTAAGTGTAAGTAGCAAGAGGACCTGCAATACCAACAGCTACGCCATTAACATAAACTTCACGCAACTCGTAGTTAGCGTTTGCTGTGAAAGCAAAAGAAACGTTAGTCGCGCCGTCTGCAACTACAACGCTACCTGCCGGAGAAACTGTACCACCAGCTGTAGTAGTTGCGTTGATTACCCAGAAATCTTCTGGAGGTGTCGGTGGGTCATTCTCATCTCTGAACTCAACATGTATTGTTTGGTCAGCATTTATGTTTGTAAATACGTGAGTGAAAGTTGTCAAATCATCAGCTATGTTCAAAAGTTGACCGTTTACGATTATAAAGTCAATTTCATAACCAGCATTAGCTGTGATTGTGTATGTCGCAGATGTTCCCGCCATAAAGTATTGTGTTCCAAGTGGAGAAATTGTACCATTCGGACCAGCACTTGAAGTAATTCTGTGAGGGAAGTTTACCCATATAAAGTTGTCGTTTACAATTGTAGCCGGCGGAGAATTAATAAAAGAAGCTCCGTTAGGCGCGTCAGTACCAAATGTTCTTAGAGCAAAATCGCTTTGTGAAATATCGTTAACTGTGTATGTTCCTACAGTTAAGAAGTACATTGAAAACAAATGTACGCCATCTGCAGATGGGAAAAATTTCCATTCCATAGCGCCTGTATTTGGGTTATAAATGTGTCGGATATAACCGGTGTCGCCGCCAAATGAATTTCTGTAATAATTCAAGTTGGTTGCATTTGAAGTCATAGTGAAACCAATTCTATAAGAACCAGGTGCAACCATATCCGGTTGCGGCATGTTTGCCCAACCTGCTGCTGCAGTGTTCAACATGTTTGAACGTATGCCATTGTTGTCAACGTTGCCTACTCGTCCGCCTTCAACATGAATACCACCTGCTGGAAAGCCTTCTCTCATTGCCCACTCTAATTTAGTATTGTCAACGTCAAGGTGAAGAGCCCATCCATTACCGAAAGTAGTGCCCGGGTTTGCGTGGTCACCATAGAACAAAACGTCAATAGCTACCAAGCCCATTGACTCGTTTACAACACGGAAATGACCGGCCATACCGTGGTATCCGTCCGGAACTACTTGAAGCGGCGCTGCAAATACGCCGGCAAATACTGTAAGTACCATTGTTAAAGCTACTAAAATACTTAAAAACTTTTTCATGTTAATATTCTCTCCTAAATTTTTATTTTTTAAATTTCTGTTTTTTAACACCTGTTAAAAATGAGTATAATACCATGGTTCGGATAAACATGCCTCCTTGTTTACTTAGAATTATATTAATTAATTTTTTATAAAATTATGAAGCGCCGTGATCAATATTTCGTAACAAACAAACTGAAAAACTACTGCAAAATCATCACAACAACGCTAAAATTTCGCCAAATCGACACACTATGGCCAATTTAACAAAGCCTACAACATAGTTTAACACATTTTTTTTAATTTGTCAACATTTTTTTGATTAAAAAACACAATTTTTTGATTCGTTTCATTATATTAAATAGTTTATTCATAGCTTATGCTTTTTATTATAAATTATCATAAATAATGAAACGTATTTATTTATTGCAAAAATTTGTTCCTTATTTAATTAACTTTACTGCATTCGTCCAAACCACTCATCGACTTGCTCATCTGTAAAAGATATTCTATCCTCTGTTGTTTCATATACAACTCGAAATCCATTGTCAACATTTTCAACATATCCAAAATAAATAAATCGATTTGTTTCTTCAATATAGAAAAGCATTTTTTCTTCCGCGCCAACTAACGACGCTCCACTCAAGAATACAGCATCATATACATCAACAAACTCCATAAACTCGATACTGTTATTTATTGATCTTATAAGATTTATAAGATATTCAGAATCAAAATCATATTCGTCAGTCTCATAAGAAACGTCATAGTTATACACTTCCTCAATCACCGGCGGATTTATAAAATTATCGTTCACATAATAAGCAAGAAACCCGCCTGTCGCCACCACAGCGGCGCAAGTTAAGCAAATAGCCACATTAGTAAACACGCTAGACGCAGCAGCGGTTCCGGCAGCGGTCGTAGTCGACGTAGTTGTGGTCGCCGCAGCCGCTCCCGCGATTCCGGCAATCACAATGCCACAAGAAGCGCAAATCCCTTGCCAAGCAAGTTCACATATTTCCGACGTGGCAATTTGTTGTGCTTCCTCACGCAAAATTCTCGTAAGAATAGGAATAGGTATAATAGCCATAGTATAGTTTAGCGCTCCTTTCTTAATAAGCATTTCAGCTCTTTCTCTCAAAGATTTTCGCGCTGTAACCAAACGATTATTTACTGCGTCAAATTTACTGTCTGTAATTTCAGCGATTTCTTTAATCGACATTCCATCATAGTAGAAAAGCAGTATTGCCTCACGCTGCTTCGCAGGCAAATTTTCAATCATTTTAGCAATTTCGTCACGCACATCTTGTCTCTCATACGCTTCGCTCGGCAAAAACTCTGCTTTCTCTTCCGGCACAGATTCATATACTTCAATTTCGTCTGTATCTTTGCCTTCTTTTAACTTATAAAAGTTAGAGCATGTCGCGCGCATTATTATGTGTAAGAACTTATTGAACGCATCCGGAACACGAAGTGTATCAATTTGATTGTAAAGTTGCATAAAAACAGTTTGCATCGCATCCTTTGCATCCTGTTCATTACCAAGACTTTTATAACAGAAGTAATAAACCGTGTTCCAAATTCCCCGGTACAATTCTTCAAAAGAATTTTTCTTATCCTTTTGAACTTTTTTTACTAATACTGCAATTTCTTTGTTTGTCATAAAAGCACCTCACGCTTTTCGCTCATATTTTAAGTAAGCAACTTTCTTAAAAAGTGTAGATTATTTTTAAAATTTTTTTAAATTTTTTTATCCACATTATTTCACAGCGACTGTTTTGTAATCATTATATCATATTTTTCAGCATATTCATAGTACAAATGTAAAAATAAATAATTCTTGCAATTTAAAATTTTTCTTGCAAATTGTCAATGATTGTGATATTATATTAAGGAAAGTACCATAAAATTATAATTGGAGAGCGAATATGACGACGATTAAACTTAAAAAAATATTATCGTTGGCTATAGTGATAGCTATAATATTGTCGTTGCCTATATCGGTAATGTCAGATTCAACCCTTGACGTAATTACGCACGAGGAATTTTCCCATGCAAATTATACGGAAAGTTCAGAACCAACAGTTGAAGAACCAACAATTGAAACGGACACAGCTGATACAAATGAGTCTGATGTAATATCTGATTCAATAACAGAAGATGTAGTGATAATAGAAAGAGAAAGAGAGCCGCACATACCGGATAACTATGATAGTAATGACAGAGGCATTGTTGCCTTTGGTCACCAAGGAAATATAACATATTACTTAAACGGCGGAACAGGCGGTCCTCACCCGAACCCCGAACGAAGGTCCACAGGTCCAAACAGACCGTTAAGCGACATAGTGCCGACACACTTGCCTACATATTTAGACGGCGAAATAACCGCTGTGGCATTTATCGGTTGGAGCTTGACAAAACCCGCAAGAATATTGACGATACGCGACGCAGTGCCGTCAGTTGTAACCCAAGTTACTGTAATAGGCGACGGAAACGTAACCGTATACGCTGTTTGGGGATTTGACACTAACCAAAACGGAATTGCAGACGTCTTAAATCGAGGAGCAATTATATATAACTTGACAAACGGAACAAGCGGCCCGCATCCTAATCCTGTTTTTGCCGTGGCAGGAGCAAATAGGCCACTAAGCACAACCGAACCAATACACGCACCTGCTGAATTAGGCGGAAAAATTACGAACGTAATATTTATCGGCTGGAGTTTGACCGAACCAACCAGCATACTAAAAATAGATGACGCAATACCAACGTTGGTAACATCTGTAACCGTAGTTCCGAACCAAAGCATAACCGTATACGCCGTTTGGGGATTTGCAAGCATAATCGTAGAAGTTGACGAATATGGTCACGCAACTGTTAAAATGCCGCCATGGGTTGATGTTAATTACAAAATTAGCTATGATAATGATGGAAATATCACAATAACTTTCCCGCAGTCAACTAATGAAAATAACATTAAGGCAATAATTCCTCCAACTTGGAGCTATGACGTCACACATGGAAACAACGGCGATGTCATATTAGCTATTATGCCGCCGCCACCAATAATGCACTATGTAACTTTCAACCTGAACGGCGGAAACGTTGCCGGAAACACAGACACAATTTTAGTTCCTATTATAGAAAACGAAGAAATCGGCGCGATAGTGCCGGTGCCAACACGATCAAATCATAGATTCAGGGGTTGGCAGGAAAACGGCACAGGTCCGATATTAAGTTCAACTTATGTTTCCGAACTAACGGTAAGCGAACCGCGAACTTTCACAGCTGTGTGGCTTCGAAACACAGTTGGCGGTCCTATTGTAACGCCTCCGCCTCCACCACTTGATGACAATGACATTGATATTGAAGAAAACCCGGATGTTAATGACGAACCGCCAGAAGAAACTATACCTGAAGAAGAAGTTCCACCGGAAGAAGAAATCCCAGCCGAAGAAACACCGGAAGAGGAAACTCCTGTAGAAGAAGATGCTCCGGAAGAAAGCGCGCAAGAGGAAACTCCTGTTGACGAAGAATTCTCCGAAATTGAACCGGCGGCGGACAACTCTAACGAATCAAACAAGCCGTCCGAAGACGCTTCAATAAATGAACCGGCATCCGAAGAAGACTCTTCTGCTGAAAACATAGACCCTGTTGCAGTTGAATTTAACCTAACAAATATCGGCAACCCTATAAACAGAAGCATAAATCGCTTCAGAATAGTTAACAGGCTGTCGTTGGGTTTACAATTCGAAATCGGTGAAATTCCGGCATTTACGCGCGGCGACGGACTTTTCTACACCGTTAAATATCGAACAAATCTGAATAATTCGCTTCGTATCATGGCGAATAATATTCCGGCAGACAGACCTTTCTTACTTTTGCCGCCGCGATTAAACGATGACGAAATTATTACAGAAATAAAAATCGAATTTGACACGGTTCCCGCCGGATTTAGAATGGAAAATAACATCGTATACAGATTTACAATTTTAGATGAGGATAACGCGTCAAATCGTTGGGAAATCCTGTTCGGCGACGCAAGCAACGGAATATCTTACATAGGCGCCGCGTTAAACAACGTAAATAAAATATCAAACCGTGAAAATATCTACGATGAGGCGTCTTGGGCGAATTTGCAAGCTGCTATCAGCTATGCGGAAAATATTTTTAATAACCCAAATTCTACCCCGGACGAAATCGAGAATGCATACGTTCTTCTGCAACAAGCGGTAAATGAACTAAATTCTGTGGCGTCAGCTCCGGCATCAACGCCTTTCGCAATTTCGGGAATACTTATAGCACTTTTGGTTTTTGCGTTATTTGCCTTTTTAATTATTGTATTGGTAAAACTTTTAAAACATAAAAAACGAATCGCAATAAACTCTCGGCTGTATTCGACAAATTAATAAAAAGAATTATGAAGGGCATGTTTGCAAACTTGCAAACATGCCCTTCATTTTGTATTTTGAAACCTCTGTTTCAATATCCGCCCGAATCATATGTATGCTCGGCGCCGAAGCTTTCAGCCTAACCCCAAACCTATTCCCCTGCTTCACAATCTCCGGCTCACTCAATGTTAGCTCGTCAATGGTCGGCGACACAATTCCATATCCCTTTTGCGCCACTTCCTGCAACGCAATCGCAACTTTATCATGCTCCCGCTTCGTTTGCGACAAATCGCACATAAGTCTCATCAGCGCCTCGTCGTCATTAACCTCAAATCCGCTGCGCTCGCCCAAAATTTTGTAAAACAGATTTTCAACCGCCGAAACGTCAATACTTACCTTCCCATCGCCCAAGCTGATTCCACTCATATTCACCTTCGCGACATGCTCATACTCCGCAAGCGCGCCAACGACAATATTCGCTTCCTTAATTTTGTGAATTCCTTTTACAGTTGACGCGACAACCTCGCGTATCCCACGGCGCAACCAGTGCGACGATTCCAAAGTGTCAATCCATTTTGGAATATTTATGCCGATTTCTTTAAGCGGAAACTCGAACAGTATCGTTTCCATCACGGTATTTACATCTTTAATCGTCATATCGCGGCAATTAAGCGGCAAAACTGAAACTCCGTACTTTTCTTCCAAATCCATCGCCATACTCTCGATATGCTCGGAATAAGGATTCACAGTATTCAAAACAATCATAAACGGCTTACCCATGCGCTTAAGTTCGTCAATCACCCGCTCCTCCGCGTGAAGATATTCATCCCGCCCGATTTCGGTAACCGATCCGTCGGTTGTAACCACAATTCCGATTGTCGAATGGTCGGTAATTACCTTTTTTGTACCCAATTCCGCCGCTTCGGTGAACGGAATTTCATGCTCGAACCACGGCGTTTTCACCATGCGCGGCAAATTGTCCTCAAGATGCCCCATTGCGCCGTCCACGATGTAACCTACGCAGTCAATCATCCGCATACGGAAATTCGCGTTGTCGGCTAAAGCGATTTCCACCGCCTCGTTCGGAATAAACTTCGGCTCGGTGGTCATAATCATGCGTCCTGCCGCGGATTGCGGCAACTCATCCATCGCTCGCTCCCGCTTGTACTCATTTTCGATATTCGGCAGCACAAGCAAGTCCATAAAATTCTTGATAAACGTACTTTTCCCCGTCCTAACCGGCCCGACAACGCCGACGTAAATATCGCCCTGCGTTCGATTCGCTATATCCTTGTATATGTTATAGCCTTCCATTTTTTGTCCTCCTCAATAATATAATATATGAAATATTCCTCTCGAAATATATACTATATATCTATTGATACAAGCCGTTTTTTAGAACCGACAAAAAATTTTTTGAAAAATTTCAAAAAAAGTGTTGACAAACTTCTACAAGTTGTAGTATAATAAACTTGCTACAAGATGTAGCAAAAATTTTGGAGGTGCACTCTATGAAAAATCTAGGAAGGCTTTCGGAAACCGAAATGGAGGTAATGCAGTCAATTTGGGAACTAGCTACTCCCGTGACTGTGGCGCAATTACTGAACATTTTCGAAGAGAGCAAAGGTTGGAAGACATCTACGTTGTCGACAATTTTATCAAGGCTTATCGATAAAGGTTTTCTAACCAAAACGATGAAAGGCAAGGTGAATTTTTATGATGTAACCTTAGCACAAAATGAATACCAAGCTTACGAAACGCAAAATCTACTACACTCGCTTCACGGCGGAAACATTAAAAACTTTATGACGGCGTTAGTCGACAACTCGAATATCACTCAAAAGGACATTGAAGAACTGAAAGAATGGTTCCAAAGTAAGGTAGGTGAGACGGAATGAACTTCTTAACTTGGCTGATTGCCACATCATTGGCGGGAACTTTTGTTTTGCTGATTCTGTTGAGCCTCAAACCGCTTACGCAAAGGCTGTTCTCGAAAACATGGCATTATTACACAAGTTTTATCACCGTGTTTTTCTTTATCGGCGGCGCAGGATTGCTAAACAACGCGATTCAGTTTTTTCGTTCGCATTTCGGAAATGCAAGCGTTGCGCCGCCCGTTGCCACAACAGTTAACCAACTCGCTTCGCCGGCTCTGCAAACCGAAGCGATATCGGCGGCAAGTGATCCGTCTTTTGCCGGACAACTTTTGTCAAGCATATCAGAACATATCAGAACCTTCGCGGTTTTGCTGACTGTTATTTGGGCAATCGGCGCAATCCTTTTTGTCGCTGTAAATGTATACAAATATCGAAAGTATCGCCGCTTACTTCTTCAAAACAGCAGAAGATGTTTTTCGATACGATGCGCTATCCCCATACGTGTCAGCAATTACGCCGACACACCAATGTTGGTTGGGTTTTTTAAACCGATTATCGTGTTGCCTGATATGAAGTTCAGCGAAAAAGAACTTGACGTGATTTTAGCGCACGAACTTACGCATTTTCGGCGAAAAGACGTGTTGGTAAAGTTCATTATCCTACTGGTAAACGCGGCGCATTGGTTTAATCCTGCCGTTTATGTCCTTAACAAGCAAATCAACGCGTTATGCGAGCTTTCGTGCGACGAAAAGGTCGTCAAAGGCATGGACGAGTCAAACCGCAAGTTTTATGGCGAAATGATTTTGGCTATGCTGCGGCACGGCAATGTGCAAAGAAACCTAATTTGCACAAGCGGCTTGTGTAATTCCAAGAAAAACATCAAAAGACGGCTAACAAATATAATCAGCACAAAGAAAACCCGCAAATCAATTGTCGCTTTGTCAATCATCGCGACAATGACGGTTTTAATGATCGGCTCGGCTGCCGCGGCGGTGATTGATTTCACCTTTCCGGACGAAATTTTGGCGGAAGTTGAAATCGAGATAACGGCAGAAGAAGTTTATACGCCTATAGCGCCGACAGAACCAACCGAATGGTGCAACACCGAGGAAGTTGATACCGATGTTGCCGAACCACCGACGACGGAAGATATAAGCGCCGCAACACCTGCCGAACCTTTCGAAACGGTGAATAATGCAGTTCCCGTTGAACCGGTCACGTCGGAAATCGCCGAAGTTCCGACCGAAACACCGGAACCGGCGGCGAATAACGAAACAATCATGGAAACACCCGAAGAACCAAGCGATAACACCCCGAGACCATCGGTCTCAAATCGCCGCATTGAAGACATCATTATGGAGCAATTAAACGAAATGCGGAATTAACTTAAACTTTAAAAAAGGAGAAGATATTTAATGAAAAGCATATTAAAAAAATTATTGGCCATAGGAGTTGTGGCGGCAATTATGGTTAGCGCCATAGGAGCGCTTGCGCTTACATTGCCGCCTTACGGGCCGCCGCCGGAATCTTTCTGGTCATCAGAACGTCCAACTATCACGGGCGACGAAGTTTTAGTACACGTTAACGGATTATATCTGCACACAATCGACGGTGACGCATCGCCCTTTATCGAAAACGGACGCACAATGGTGCCGCTTCGCGCGTTAGCGGAAGCGTTTGAGTTTGAAGTAGATTGGTACGAAGACGATCAACGAATCACTCTCGAAAGAGAATCTGCGACCGTTATATTGCATATCAATAGCGATATGATCATTGCTAACGACGAAGAACTACGCTTCTATGACGCGGTTCCCGTGATAATCGACGGCAGAACATTTTTGCCTGTAAGACGTTTAGCTGACATTTTGGACATTGAAGTTGACTGGTGCGACGACGCGAGAACGGCAATATTCACACGACGCGTAGAGAGCGCAATAGCGGACGGAATCAACATCTTCGGCGACGCGGCACATAGGCCGATTGGTGTTACAGCTACACAAAACGGATTGACTATGACAGTATTGCAAACAATTGCGGACAGATATAATATCTATGTAGTGTTTGAAATAGTTGCAGAGTGTGGATATGAATTTGGGGAAGATGTTCGAGTTACCGCTTCTTTTATACCGAACAGATTCCGCGAAGGCTATCAAATCGGATCATTGGCAGGCGGCGGACAAACAATTTTAGACCGTTCGGGAAATAGAATAACGGTATTGCAATTTATCCACGCAACAGCACCATTCGAGGAAGGAACTGTTACGCTTGATTTATGGAATATAGCTTATCCTTGTGATGACTTATATGGTCCGGGCATGGAAGTTATTTTCGGCACTCCTTTAGGCGGACTGACTGTGGGAGCTACTACGGAACTATTAGTGGGATTGGAATGGGATTTTACTTTTGCAGATACCACGGTAACGTTTGAACCGAATTTGGCAATACCTTTTGCAGGGCAAGAGCTTACTTTGGCAGAAATTTCAATTTCACCAATAGCGGCAACTTTGGTGCTTGAAAGCTACCAAATTGGCAACACTCCGTATATAACCATCTTGTTAAGAGACGGTAGTGAAGTTACGTTTAATGCGTTAAGCACCAACGCAAAGTTTGGCGGAACTGACATCACTTACCTCCGTCGTCCCGAAATATTTGAAGGCGTGCCTCGTGAGGAAATAAGATATTTGGTGTTCAACCCAATTCATAGAATGGTTTTAAGCTACCGTTTCGATTACATCGTAACTGTTGAGGATATTGTGAGCGTAAACGTAGGAAACGCAACGATTCCGTTTAACTAACGGACGTTGATTACATATATAGAAAAAAGAGCCTTTCGGCTCTTTTTTCTATTTGAATTTCTTAATTATTACGCTTTGCCTTTAACGCCTGCATCTTTCCATGTTGCCCACAGCGGAGCGGCGATAAAGATTGACGAAAACGCACCGATTATAATACCCACAACAATCGGAAACGCGAACTCTCGTATACTTGGAACGCCTAGAATTATAAGCGCGCACAGTATGAACAAAGTAGTAACAGCAGTATTGATAGAACGAGTCAAACTTTGCCAAATACTTCGATTCGCGACCGAGCTGTATGTTTCTTTCTTCGCATTTCTCATGTTTTCACGTATACGGTCGAATATAACGATAGTATCGTTGGACGTATACGCGAGAACCGTCAGAATGGCGGCGATAAACGTAATATTAACCGGAATTTGGAACAACGTGTAAATAGTCATCATCACGCCAAGGTTGTAAATAAGCGATAAAACCAATACGCAAGCGGTTACAAACTCGAAACGAATTGAGATGTAAACCAACATCACAAGCGCCGCGATAAGAACCATCCACAATGTCCTCATTGCAAGTTCTCGCCCGATATCCGGCGAAATATAATCTTGATTCAAAACCGTAACATCGCCGAATCGAGCGGTGATTGCCGTTTCCAACTGGCGAGCCATTTCGCTTGTGTTCACTCCCTCAGAGTAGGGGAATCTAATGGTCATTGCCGTTCCGCCAACTCTTTGAATCCCAAACGGAAGATCTCCTAAAACGCCGCGAACAATTTCTTCCGCCTCGGCTTGGTCAAATTGTTCATTTACTTCATAAGTAACCAATACTCCGCCGGCGAATTCGATGTCAAGGTTTAATCCTTGAATAAAAAATGATACCAATCCTGTAAGCAAAAGCACGATAGCAATTCCGAAAAATATCCACTTTTTCTCCATAATGTTGAACATTGATTTCATTACGCATCGCCTCCTTTCGGCAATTTGCCAACTCCATAAAGTCGCGGATGTTTTATATTAAGTCCGACCATTACTTTAAGCAAAATTCGGGTTAAGATAACCGCGGTGAAGAAACTTATAGCAACACCGAGCATAAGTTTTTGACCGAAGCCGGCAACCGGCCCCGTTCCTTGCCAGAACAATATAAATGCGATGATAAACGTTGTAACCTCGCCGTCGATAATCGCAGGCAATGCTCGACGGAATCCAGAATCAACCGCCGCGCGCACCGTTTTACCAAGTCGCATTTCTTCTTTAATACGCTCAAATATCAGAATTTCAGCATCGTTGGCCATACCTATGGTTAAAAGGATACCGGCGATACCCGGAAGCGTCAGATTCATTCTTCCAACCGCCAAAATTATGCCGAATATTCCCATAAATGTAAGCAACGCTATACCCGATACAACACCTTGAATTCTATAAACGATAAGCATAAACAAAAAGATTAACAATAACCCTATAAGTCCCGCTCTAACGCTTGTAGGAAGCGCTTGCTCACCCAGTGTTGCGCTTACGTAAGTATGCTGAACCGCAGTAAGTCCGAAATCAAGGCGTCCTAAATTAATTGTATCTGTAAGACGGCGTGCTTCCGCTTCGGAAAATCCGCCCTGTCCGCCGCTTGTTATAGTAAGCGTCGCCGTATCCAATCTCGCATTTACACTTGGCGCAGAAACAATATAATCATCAAGTATAATCGCGATAGAATTGAACCACACCGGTTGTTCCGGATTTCTTATTTCAACTCTCGTCGGGAATACGTCAGATTGCTCGGTCATTGCCGCGAATAGTTCCGGAAAATCTTCATTCGCGCCTTGACCTGCCATAGGGGCGATTCGCTCGGTTGCTTCCGCAAACGCCAGTCGTCCCGCTTCGGTTAGTTCAAAAACAATGTGACGTTCTCTCGGCCCGTGTTCACGAACCGGCTCATTGCTAACTATCGCGTTAACAACTTCCGCGCCCGTCATGATAAGACGCCCATCACCGCTTACGAATGTAAGCAATCCCATTGCGCCAAGTTGTTCCGCCGCCTCTTGCGGATTCTCTATCCCCGGAATTTCAACCCGCAGACGGTTTGACGTTTCAAGATGCTCAATTGTCGCCTCGTGAAGCCCCATATTTTCGTCAAGTCTTTGACGCAAAAGACTTATAGCAGGCCCCATTTCCACCGCCATCGGATTCTCAACATCCGCCTCAAAAACGATTACCGAGCCGCCGACAAGGTCAAGCCCCGGCACGATTCCGCGATCCGAAGTAACCCCCGGCATGTAAAAATCTCTGCCAATTTCAAGTCCGTTAATCGCGATCCAACAAATCAAAAAGATTATCAGCGCGATAGCGGCGAATTTGACTATGCTCTTTCCCATTCTATCTCCTCCTCGTTTGCGTGAAATTACGCAATCTTCCGCCGAAACTGCGATGACGAAAAATCCTCAACGTACCGTATGTACGCCTGCGGTTTTTCGCATCTTGCTTCGACGAAATCTTACGCAATTTGACACAAACCCATTTTACTTGATTTACTTATATTTAAGTTTAATTATTATTCGTTGTTTGGAACCATATTTACAGTTTCATACAGTTTTCGCTGACATCAAGACATTATACACCTTTGTCCCGATTTAGTCAATAGTTTTGGCTAAAATTTGTATTCATTACTTTAATTCAATGATCGTCACGCCGCTTTCTCCCTCGCCGAATTTGCCTAAACGATAGGATTTTACCTGCCTGTGCGATTTTAGCATATCGTGAATTCCAGCGCGCAAAACTCCCGTGCCTTTACCGTGAATAATGCTAATCTGTGTCAATCCCGACATCATGCTTTCGTCCAAAAATCTGTCACACTCCAATAAAGCCTCGTCCAACGAATATCCCCGCAAGTCAAGTTCGTTCACCGCGCGTCCGCGAGGGGCGTTCACCCCTTGCAAGCCCGGGCGGCGCGCCTCGGGCGTGTAGGTGTGCTCTACTTGCTCCTCAATAATCTCCAAATTGTCAACTTTCGCGGTAACTTTCATAATTCCGACTTGTATAACCGCGGTTTTCTCGCGTTTGTTGACCGAAAGCACGTTTCCTTTCTGCTCTAAATCTATAATCAACACAGACGTGCCCGGTTTCAGCGTATTTACGTCGATATTCGACTTGCGTTTCTTCGGCGGCGAGGAACTTTTCGCCGCGACACGTTTATGTTTGAGATTCAACTCCCGCTTAACCTCTTCCATCGCGCGTTTGATCTCCGCCTTGTCCTGCGCCTCTTGCGCGTCACGCAGTTGCTTGATAAGCTCGTTCGTTTCCTCTTTCGCGTCTTCGATAATCTCCGCCGCTTCGGCTTTCGCGCGTTCAAGGATTCGTTCTTTTTCTTTTTCCAATTTTTCAACCTCATTTTGATGAGATTGCTTCAATCGCTCGATTTCCGCGCGCAGCGCTTCCGCCTCCGCCCGTTCGGTTTCGGAAGTTTGGCGGTTTTGCTCGATATTTTGCAAAACATCCTCAAATTTTACGTTGTCGGTTGTAAGCAGTTCTTTCGCGTTGGCGATAATATGGTCGGATAGCCCAAGCTTGTGCGAAATTGAAAACGCGTTGGACTTGCCCGGAACGCCGATTAACAAGCGGTACGTCGGCGATAGGGTTTCCACGTTAAATTCGCAGGACGCGTTTTCGACGCGCGGCGTAGTGATTGCGAACATTTTAAGCTCGCTGTAATGCGTTGTCGCCACCGTTTTCGCGCCGAAATTTTTGATATAGTCAAGTATCGCCGTCGCAAGCGCGGCGCCCTCTGTCGGATCGGTTCCCGCCCCAAGTTCGTCGAATAAAACAAGCGAATTCGGCGTCACGTTTTCAACAATATCAACGATATTTTTCATATGCGACGAAAACGTGGAAAGGCTTTGCTCGATACTTTGCTCGTCGCCGATGTCGGCGAAAATATTGTCGAAAACGCACATAACACTGCTATCATGCGCTGGGATATGCAATCCCGACTGGTTCATAAGGCAAAACAGCCCGACGGTTTTAAGCACCACAGTTTTTCCGCCGGTGTTCGGCCCGGTTACCACAAGAGTGTCGAATTCATCGCCTAAATATACGTTGATAGGAACAACTTTCGCCTTGTCAAGCAGAGGATGCCTGCCTTGTTTGATATCAAGCTTGCCGTCGTTATTCAAATTCGGACGAACGGCGTCCATTGCGCGGGCAAGCTTCGCTTTTGCGAAAATAAAGTCAATATTGATAATATTTTCAAAATTTGCAGATACTAAGTCAGATATTTCACCAACGTAAGAGGATAACTCGAACAAAATCCGCTCAATTTCAACCTGCTCTTTTACGGACAACTCGTGAATTTCGTTGTTGGCGTTAACCACCTGCTGCGGCTCGACAAATAAAGTGCTTCCGCTGCTTGACACGTCATGAACGATTCCTGTAATTTCGTTGCGATATTCCGCTTTAACGGGGACGACATAGCGGTTGTTGCGCATTGTAACGATTGCGTCTTGCAGGTACTTTTGATATTTCGCCGATTGGGTAAGACTGTTTAGGCTACTGCGAATTTTCGCCTCCGCGGATTTCATTTTGCGGCGGATTGAGGCAAGTTCGACGCTTGCGTTGTCGGCAATTTCTTCTTCCGACAGAATTGCGGTTGTAATTTGCGTTTCCACCGTTTTATCGGGGGTTAGCATATTGAAATATGAAGAGAGAGTACCATCGTCGCTTATAATATATTTTTTCAAAACCCGCGCGGTTTTTAGAACTTTGGCGATATTCAAAAGTTCCGCCGCGGAAAGCGCGCCGCCCACATCAATCCGCTTTAACGCCGGCGAAACCTCTTTAACCCGCGCAATATCGGGCGAGCCGTATTTAAGCACACAAACAAGCGCCTCGTCCGTTTCGTTTTGCATGGAATTTACCGTGTCAAAATCCGAGACAGGCTTGATTGCCAAAATCCGTTCACGCGCAATATCGTTCACCGCGTATTCGGACAGCGTTTCGATAATTTTGTTATATTCGAGTACTCGCAAGGATTTGTCGTTCATGGTAGCTCCTCTTTTGTAGGGGCGGCATTTTGCCGCCCGCAAGCATTATCCTGCTTTTGCAGGGTAGCCGCAAACATTATTCCGTTTAAAGCGGGCGGCAGAATGCCACCCCTACAAAAATCATAACATATTTACAGGGACATTTCAAGTCATAAATTCATAATATATACTGAAGATAGTATTGCAAAAGTTTCATAATTATAGTACACTAACCTAGGGAGGGAGAAAAATTTGCATATTTATTTGGATAACAGCGCGACAACAATACCATTTCCGGCGGTTTGCGACGAAGTTTATAACGTGATGAGTAAAACTTACGGCAATCCTTCGTCCCTCCATAAAATGGGGGTTGAAGCCGCGCGGCTGATTGAACAAAGCGCAGAGCGGATTGCAAACACGCTAAAATGCGCGCCTGGTGAGATATATTTTACTTCCGGCGGAACCGAGGCGAACAACCTTGCCCTTTTCGGCGCGTGCAACGCAAACCGTGGAAGTCATATTATCACATCGGCAATTGAACACCCCGCGACGCTTCAAGCGGCGGACAATATTCAAAGCGAGTGGTATGATATTGACCTTTTGGAGGTTGACAAAGACGGTATAATGGATTTAGCGCAACTCGAAAGTTTGATAACCGACGAAACCGTTTTGGTAAGCATAATGCACGTTAACAACGAGGTTGGCGTGATTCAGAATTTGGAGGAAATCGGGCGGATCATTAAGTCGAAGAATCCGAAAACGGTATACCACGTTGACGCGATACAGTCGTATTGCAAAATTCCGATCATTCCGAAAAATGTTCATGCGGATATGGTGAGTTTAAGTTCACATAAAATCCACGGACCTAAAGGGGTGGGCGCGCTTTATGTAAAGCAGGGCACAAAAATTGCGCCCACAATATTCGGCGGCGGTCAGCAGAAGAATATTCGCCCCGGAACCGAAAATGTTCCCGGAATCGCGGGGTTCGGACTTGCGGCGCATATTGCGCACGCAAATATGGCGGAAGTGTCGGCGACAATGGCGAAATTGCGCGATAAATTGCGGGAGGGAATCGTTTCAACCATTCCCGACGTGCGGATTAATACGCCAAGCGAAAATTGCGCGCCGCACGTGTTGAATGTGTCGTTCGACAGACTTAAATCCGAGGTTTTGCTCCACTCGTTGGAGATGGATGGGATTTTCGTGTCAAGCGGTTCGGCGTGTTCCAGTCATAAAAAGGGGCACAGAAGTTATGTGCTGCAATCAATGAGCGTTCCCGACAACTTGATTGATGGAAGTATTCGATTCAGCTTGTCGGAGTTTATAACCGAAAATGAAATTAACTATGTATTGGATAAATTACGGGAGATAGTACAAAATTTGCGTGAAATTGTGTAATCTTCCGCCGAAAACGTTCGGGCGGGTATCTTGTATACACGCTCACTCACGTTTTCGACGAAATCTCACGCAATTTGACGCAAATCAGGAGGAGAACAAATGAATAAAATTATTTTAGCGAAGTACGGCGAGCTTGCGCTTAAAGGCAACAATAAACGGCAGTTTGAGGATAAGCTTATGTCGAATATTCGAGGAAAGTTGAAAGACCTTGGCGAATACTCGCTGAGTCGTGCGCAGTCTACCATTTACGTTGAACCGAAATCGGACACGTTCGATATTGACGAGGCAAGCGAGCGAATACGAAAGGTTTTCGGCATGAGTGCCGTTTCGGTTGCGTCAAAGGTGGACAAGCTTCCGGAAACAAAAGATACGCTTGACGAAATCGGGAAAATCGCGGTGGAATGTGTGCGCAAGATGATGCTTCGGCATAAAACGTTCAAGGTGGAAACACGCCGTGAGGACAAGCATTTCCCGCTTAAATCGCCGCAAATCAGCGCGGAAATCGGCGGCTATATTTTGGAGAACATTCCTGAACTGACGGTTGACGTTCATAATCCCGATATTACGGTGAATGTTGAAATCCGCGGGAGCGCCTACGTTTACACCGAGCGATTCGCCGGCGCGGGCGGTATGCCGACGGGGACGAACGGAAAAGCGACGTTGCTTCTGTCCGGCGGAATCGACAGTCCTGTTGCGGGATATATGATTGCAAAGCGCGGCGTGGTGGTAAACGCGGTGCATTTTTACAGCTATCCTTACACAAGCGAGCGGGCGAAGGATAAAGTAATCGCGCTTGCGAAGATAATGAGCGAGTATTGCGGGCGGATTAACCTATACGTTGTGCCGTTTACCGATATTCAACTGGCGATTAACAAGCATTGTCCGCAGGAGTTGTTGACGCTCATTATGCGGCGGATTATGATGAGAATTGCCGAGCAAATCGCGCGAAACACGTATTCGCACGCGCTTATTACAGGTGAAAGTATCGGGCAGGTTGCGAGCCAAACGATGGAAAGCCTTGTTGTGACCGATAACGCGGTGAGTTTGCCCGTGTTCCGTCCCGTGATAGGTATGGATAAGGAAGAAATCGTGCAGGTCGCGAAAAAAATCGGCACGTTTGAGACGTCAATATTGCCGTATGAGGATTGCTGTACTGTTTTTGTGCCGAAGCACCCTAAAACGAAGCCGCAGTTGGAATCTCTACATAAAGCGGAGGCGAATTTGACGGATATTGAGGAAATGATTGCGAAAGCGGTTGAGGACGCGGAGATTATTAAGGTAGGGGAGTAGGTATGACAGATTTAGGCGCGGCGTTATATCTCACTAATCTTTCCGCGAATGCGGCTTGCTAACTTTTGTCGCCCTCATGCCAGACGGGGTACCCGCGCGGTTTGTGCGTGGGTCGGCGGCATAGTGGCGACGGTTTTGATAAAACTTTTGCCGTCAAAAGTTTTTCGGGGTTTGTTAAGGGTATTCGATAATGCCCTTGACGGTCTTATGCCCTAGGGCATACCCTAATAAAGTTTTAAGCTCGCCGCCTCAGCGGCAAAAAGGGTTTTAGGGCAAAGCCATAAATTACAACGGAGGTAATTAATATATGACAGCAGAGATTATCGCGGTAGGAACGGAGCTTTTACTCGGGCAAATCGCAAATACGAATGCGCAATTTTTATCGCAAAAATTGAGCGAGGTTGGCGTTTCGAGCTATTTCCAAACAGTTGTCGGAGATAATCCCGATCGTTTGAAGCAGGCGCTTTCCATAGCGTCAGGCCGCGCGGACGTAGTGATTACCACAGGCGGACTTGGCCCGACGGCGGATGATTTGACGAAACAGATTATTGCCGAGTTTTGCGGGCTTGATTGCGTTTTGGACGAGGAAAGTTTGCGGCTGATTGAACAGCGGTTCGCTCGAATGGGCAGATGTATGGCGCAAAATAACGTTAAACAGGCGGAAATGCCGCGAGGTTGTATCATTCTTAAAAACAATCACGGCACCGCGCCGGGCGCGATATTGGAGTGCAACGAAAAAATTTACATCATGCTTCCGGGACCGCCATTTGAGATGAAAGGCATGTTTAACGAACATGTGTACGATTATCTTGCGAAAAAGACGGGCGAGATTATATTTTCCAAAACTTTGCGGGTATTCGGGATCGGCGAGTCGGATTTAGAAGAAAAGTTGGGAGAAATTATGAACTCCGAGAACCAGACTATCGCGATGTATGCGAAAATGGGGGAAGTTACGTTGCGACTGACCACAAAAGCGAAAGATTCCGATGAGGCGGAGCGATTGTTAGAGCCGCTTCGTTTAAAGGTTTGCGATATATTGGGCAATATGGTTTATGGTGAGGGAGAGAATTACAGTTTGCAGGCGGCGGTTGTGGATTTGCTGAAATCTCGCAAATTAAAGGTGAGTTTCGCCGAATCGTGTACGGGTGGACTGGTTGCGGCGAAGTTGACCGCGATTGCCGGCGCGTCGGAGGTGTTTGACGGCGGCGTTGTGACTTATTCGAATGCGCAGAAAGAGAAATTGCTCGATGTTCCGCGGGAAACATTAGAAAAATTCGGCGCGGTGTCGAAAGAAGTAGCGATCGCAATGGCAACCGGCGTCCGCAAGTTGGCGGGCGCGGATATTGGCGTTGGCGTTACGGGAATTGCAGGGCCGGACGGCGGGACGGAAGAAAAGCCGGTTGGACTTGTGTATATCGGAATTTGCGGCGCGGACGGCGCGACGGAACATATGGAATTGCGCCTTGCGGGAGAGCGGGAAGTGATACGCGAGCGGACTGCAATGTATGCGTTGGATATGGTGCGAAAAAAACTCTTGACTAATCAAAAATTATAGGTTACTATAAACAATATATAGTGGGAAGATGTGTTCTAATATACCAGGGGATGTGACAAACCGTGTCAAAATCAATTCGGCGGCGTCCCAAAAAAATAGGGAGTGAATTTATTATGAATGAAGGAAAACAAAAAGCGTTGGAAACGGTTTTTAAGGAGATAGAGAAGAATTTCGGCTCGGGCGCGGTTATGCGCCTTGGCGAGCGAGTGCATATGAATGTTGAAGCCATACCGACAGGCTGTATGGCGCTTGACATCGCGCTTGGAATAGGCGGAGTTCCGCGCGGGCGGATTATCGAGATATACGGACCCGAATCGTCGGGGAAAACTACGGTTGCATTACATATTATCGCGGAGGCGCAGAAAATGGGCGGCGAAGTTGCGTTTGTTGACGCCGAGCACGCCCTTGACCCGGTTTACGCCGAAGCGTTGGGCGTTAAAATCGACGATTTGATCGTCGCGCAACCGGATACTGGCGAGCAAGCGCTTGAAATCACTGAGCAGCTTGTACGTTCGGGCGCGATTGACGTAATTGTTGTCGATTCGGTTGCGGCGCTTGTGCCGCGAGTGGAAATCGAGGGCGCGATGGGCGACGCGACTGTGGGGCTTCAAGCGCGGCTTATGTCGCAGGCTTTGCGTAAACTTACCGGTGTTTTGCATAAATCCAACACTACCGCGATTTTTATCAATCAGTTGCGTGAAAAAATTGGCGTTGTATACGGCAACCCCGAAACCACAACAGGCGGACGCGCTTTGAAGTTCTATTCGTCCGTTCGTCTTGATATTCGTAAGCAGGAAGCCCTTAAAGGCGACGGCGGTCTTGTCGGTTCGCGCACGAAGGCGAAAGTTGTGAAAAACAAGGTTGCGCCGCCGTTTAAAGAGGCGGAATTTGATATTATGTACGGCGAGGGAATTTCTCGCGAGGGAAATTTGCTTGACATCGGCGTGCAATATGAAATCGTTCAAAAAGGCGGCGCGTGGTATTCTTACGGCGATGTGAAACTTGGACAAGGCAGAGACGCGTCTAAGAACTTCTTAAAAGAAAATCCCGAAATTCGCGAGGAAATTGAATCGAAAATCCGCGAAGCCGCCGGAATTGTGGAACATAAATCGTTCGAGGATCAAGTTTTGGCGCAAGTGAAACCTGTTAAGAAGAAATAGCAGGCAAGCCTGCACCTTTCCCCGCGTCGTAATATATGCAAACATTGCGCCGCGCGGCACGGAGGTTTTGCAAATGAATACAAAACGTGACAAAGTGCTAAAACGCGCGATTAATGTTTTGGCGCATAAAATGCGTACCGTCAAAGAAATGTCGGACAAGCTTATGGAAAAATGTGACGATGAAGAAATTGTCAACGATGTTTTGTTCGAACTTTGTCAGAAAAAGTTGCTTGACGATTTAAATTACGCGACGCTTTATATCCAAGACAGCATAAATTTGAAGCAAAAAGGGTTGTTTCAAATATCAATGGAGCTTGAGGAAAAGGGAGTTGACCGAAACGTTATAAATCGCGCGATTGAGGCGAGCGAAGTTGACGAATTCGCCGCGGTTTTGAATTATATTGAAGTTTATACGCGCGCGAAGACGTTCGAGAGTTATAAGGATGTTGAAAAGTTAAAGGCGCACCTCGCGCGGCGGGGATATACGTTTGACGTTATAAACTTGGCGGTGAGGGAGTTGGGGATTTAGTAGGGCGTTGTCTAAAATCCTTTTGTCAGAGCGAGGCTCTGGGGCGTTTTGCGGCAGCTGCCGCAGAGCGACAAGGGCTAATCTTAGCCCTTGTCAATCCCCGAAAATTTTTTCACAAAAAATTTAGTAAAACTTGCGGCATACACGCGCTATGGCGCTATCGTAAACACGCCGCTAAAATAGTGCAAACAACTTGCGTATCCGTCAAGTATCTACGGCGGCAAAAGCCGCATGCTCGATTGAAAGCAGTGTTATATCTTGCTAGTCTTTCCGCGAATGCGGTTCGCTAATTAATGTTTTTATCGTCGCCGCTTGCGTCACAAATCGCGACTTTTGCGTTTGTGATCGCCAGGCGACCGGGATTGGTAAGGGCAGAGTCCTTACCGCCCGTCCGGCAGGACACACGCCCTCGGGACGGACCCGAAAAAATGGTTTTTAGGGCGAAGTCCTAAAAACCCGCGCCCGTAGGCGCAAAACATCGACGAAATGAGGAACTTAATTGAAAGTAGCGGTTGTAAGTTTAGGTTGCAGTAAAAATTTGGTGGACGCCGAGCAGATGTTGGGTCTGCTTAATTTGGCGAACTTTGATTTGGTTGAGGACGAAGAGGACGCGAACGTTATTATCGTCAACACCTGCTGCTTTATCGAATCGGCGAAAGAGGAGAGTATCGCGTCAATCCTCGAAATGGCGGAGTATAAGAAGTCGGGGAATTGCCAAATCCTCATCGTTTCCGGCTGTATGGCGCAGAGGTATAAGCAGGAAGTGATTGATAATATTCCCGAAGTTGACGCGGTTGTCGGGACGGGGCAGTACGATAAAATCGCGGACATAATCGCTCATTCTCTGCATAGTAATATAGCGAACAAAGTGAACTGCGACGAGCAGATAATCAACCAAGACGCCCTGCCGCGAATTCGCACAACTCCTGCATATACGGCGTATTTGAAGATTGCCGAGGGGTGTGACAATCATTGCACATATTGCGTGATTCCGTCAATCCGCGGGAGGTATACAAGCCGCAAAATAGAGGATATTGTGCGCGAGGCTGAAACCATGGCGGCTGACGGTGTGCGCGAGTTGATTTTAATCGCGCAGGATACAACGTCGTATGGAAAAGACATCTATGGCGAGCCGAAGTTGGCGGAATTGCTTGAGAAACTTTGCGAAATTGACGGCGTTAAGTGGATACGGTTGCATTATTGCTATCCCGAGCTTATCACCGACAAACTAATCGAAGTTATCGCGGCGAATGATCAAATTTGCAACTATTTAGATATTCCGATTCAGCACGCGAACGACGAAATTTTGCGAAAAATGAATCGCCGCGCAAACAAGGCGCAAGTCACTGCGTTGATTGAGAAGTTGCGGGCACGGATTCCGGATATTTCAATACGAACAACCGTGATTGTCGGCTTTCCCGGCGAAACGGACGAACAATGCGCCGAACTTTTGGAATTTGTCAAGGAGCATAAGTTCGATCGACTTGGAGCTTTTACATACTCGCAGGAGGAGGGAACGCCCGCCGCCGAGTTTGACGGACAAATCGAAGAAGATGTAAAACTGGCGCGGCAGGATATGATTATGCTTGCGCAAACCGATATTTCGGAGGAAATTAACAGCAAAAAAGTGGGCAAAACATATTCGGTGCTGGTCGAGGGCTATGACACGATTATTAAGCAATTTTATGGTAGAACGTATGCTGACAGTATTGATATTGACGGAAAAGTGTTTTTCGCGTCAGACAAGAAGCCGGACGAAGGCGATTTTGTTAAAGTAAAAATAACAGACTACATGGAATATGATTTATTCGGGCAAGCGGAGGACTAATAATGAACACACCCAACAAATTAACAATATTTCGGGTTTTGCTGATTCCGATCATTTTGTGGCTGATGTATTCAAGCTGGGAATGGAGCAACTTGGCGGCGTTGGCGGTGTTTTTGCTTGCCGCGGTGACCGATTGGCTTGACGGATATATCGCGAGGAAGAAAAATCTTATTACAACATTCGGAAAATTTATGGATCCGCTTGCGGACAAATTGTTGGTGACGGCGGTGTTTATTGCCCTTGCGGACTTTGGATATTTAAGCGGAATCATTGCCATAATCGTTATATCGCGGGAGTTTGTGGTTACAGGACTTCGGCTTGTCGCCGTGTCTGAGGACAAAATTATCGCCGCGAACCTTTGGGGCAAACTTAAAACGGTATTGCAAATTTCCGTGATTATAGCGTTTTTCATCAATTCAGAGCTACGCGGCATCATTATAACCTACAACCATGTGATTCTTACGACAAGAATATTAAATTGGTTGATTTGGATCATGACGGCGGTTACCGTGATTTCTGGGATTGATTATGTATGGAAAAATCGTGCTTTGTTGAAGATGGGTGGAAATAAATGAGGATAATTATTGACGCAATGGGCGGTGATAACGCGCCGAGTGCCGTCGTAGACGGAGCTTTTCGTGCGGCGACGGATTTTAATGTCGCCGTATCCTTAGTGGGCGACGAGAGCAAAATCGCCGCTTATATAAAGGAAAAAGGCTATTCAAACGATAAAGTGTCGATTGTTCACGCGAGCGAAGTGATCGCAATGGACGACAACCCGATTGACGTGATTAAAAACAAGAAAGATTCGTCGATGGTCGTCGCCATGAATATGCTGTCCATTGGCGAGGGGGACGCGCTTGTTTCGGCGGGGAATACCGGCGCGCTTGTGACCGGCTCGACTTTAATTGTGAAACGTATCCGAAACGTGCGCCGCGCGGCGCTTGGAACGCTTATGCCGACCAAGGACGCATTTATGTTGCTGCTCGACGTTGGCGCGAACTCGGATTGCACGCCACAATTTCTGCATCAATTCGCGGTTATGGGAAGCGTTTATATGAACAAGCTTTATAGGTTGGACGCGCCGAAAGTCGGGCTTGTAAATATCGGAACCGAGGACGAAAAGGGAAGCGACGTTGCCGTCGCGACGAACAAACTGCTTAAAAAGACCGATTTGAACTATATCGGCAATATTGAAGCCCGAGATATTCCTGCCGGCGTCGCGGACGTCGTGGTGTGCGACGGATTTACGGGAAATATTATTCTGAAACTGACCGAAGGACTCGCCCACGTGCTTTTCGGCAAGATAAGAGCGGTATTTAAAAGCAATATTTTCACCAAGCTTGCGGCGTTGCTGGTTAAACGAAAATTTATGGAGTTTAAGAAAAGCATGGACTATACCGAATACGGCGGAGCGCCGCTTTTGGGGCTTAGAAAGCCTGTTATCAAGGCGCACGGCAGTTCAGACGCCAACGCGTTTTATCACGCGATTCGGCAGGCGGTGAATTATACTAAATCGGGGATAATCGAGGAAATTGCAACGAAAGTTGCGGCTGATAAGGAGGAGAGCGCTGATGCCTGAAATTTACGCTAAATTATCGGGAATGGGGAAATACGTTCCCGAAAAGATATGTACGAACGCAGATTTGGAGAAAATTGTTGACACGTCGGACGAGTGGATTACCACACGGACGGGAATAAAAGAGAGGCGATTCGCCGACGAGAACACATATACGTCTGATATTGCGGCGAAAGCGGCGGTTGCCGCACTTGCTCAAGCTAATATTGCGGCGAGCGAGGTTGAATTGATTATCGTCGCGACGGTTACGGCGGATATGCTTACGCCGAATACCGCGTGTTTGGTGCAAAATTTGATCGGTGCTAACAAAGCGGTATGTTTCGACATAAACGCCGCGTGTTCGGGGTTTATTTACGCGCTTACGGTCGCGAATCAGTTTATCAAATCGGGCGCTTACAAAAATGCGCTTGTTATCGGCGCGGAATGTTTGTCAAAAGTGACGGAATTTAAAGATAGAGATACTTGCGTGCTGTTCGGCGACGGTGCGGGCGCGTCGGTTTTGACTGCTACAACAGAAGAAACAGGAATTCTCGCAACCCACTTGGGCGCCGACGGCGCAAGCGGAAATGTTTTGACAATCGGCGGAATTCGCGAAGATGACGACAAATCTCGCCGACCGCACGGAAATCCGCGAACCGTTTGGATGGACGGTTCGGAAGTGTTTAAATTTGCGGTACGAGTTATGGCGGACGAGTTGGACACTATTATGGGCATGGCGGGGAAAACGATAGATGATGTTGACCTTATCGTTCCGCACCAGGCGAATATCCGAATTATTGACGGCGCGGTTAAGCGATTGAAATGTGATAAAAATAAAGTCTTTACAAACTTACATAAGTATGGTAATATGTCAGCGGCGTCAATTCCAATCGCGCTTTGTGAGGCGATGGAGGAAGGCAGGCTTAAAGAGGGCGATTTATTCGCGCTTGTGGGCTTTGGCGGCGGACTTACATGGGGTAGTGCGGTTATTAGGGCGTAGCCCTAATAACCCTCCGCGGAAGCGGGGTTGTCTTGCGCTGACAAGCGCATATGTGCGCCCTGCGGGCGCAGGCTTTTAGGGCGTTGCCCTAAAAACCATTTTTGCCGCTGTGGCGGCGGGCGTTTACTTTGTTAAGGACCAGTCCTTAACAGTCCAGCAAACTTTTGCGCGCCAAAAGTTTGATCAAAAGCGCCGCGCTCACGAACACGCTTAAAAACCAAGCGCACGTGGCGCGGTGGTGAGTGTTAACAACTCACCCCTGCCCAAGTCACATCTCGCGCTTTTAGGCGCGGGGCGCTCTTGAACGAGCGCGGCGGCTTATCTCGCTAGTCTTTCCGCGAATGCGGTTCGCTAACTAATGCCTTTTTCGTCGCCGGCTTTGGCGCAAATCGCCGCCCTTTGGCGTTTGTGTCCATAGACGACCGGGATTATTAAGGGCAGAGCCCTTAATGCCCGTCCGGCAGGACACACGCCCTCAGAGACGGTCTCTGAAACGCCCTCGGAACAGTCCCGAAAAAGGTTTTAGGGCAAAGCCCTATCAAAAGGAGAAATTTCATGAACAAACTATGCGAATTACTGCAAATCAAATATCCTATCATACAAGGCGGAATGGCGTGGGTCGCAACCGCCGAACTTGCCGCGGCTGTGTCAAACGGCGGCGGACTTGGCTTAATCGCCGCGGGGAACGCACCCGCCGATTGGGTGCGCGAACAAATCAAACTGGCGCGAACGCTTACAGACAAGCCGTTCGGCGTTAATGTGATGCTGTTATCGCCGTTTGTAGACGAAGTGATGGAAGTGATATTCGATGAAAAAGTGGCGGTAATCACTACCGGCGCGGGAAATCCCGGGAAATATATTGAAAAGTTGAAATCCGGCGGCACGAAAGTGATTCCTGTCGTGCCCAGCGTCGCCCTTGCGAAACGCATGGAAAGCGTTGGCGCCGACGCGGTGATTGCGGAGGGAACCGAGGCAGGCGGACATATCGGCGAGCTTACGACGTTCGTTTTGATTCCGCAAGTTGCCGACGTTGTTTCAATTCCTGTAATTGCGGCAGGCGGAATCGCCGATAGCCGCGGCGTTAAGGCGGCGTTCGCCCTTGGAGCTGACGGCGTGCAGGTTGGAACGCGGTTTATTTGCTCAAACGAGTGTATCGCGCACGAGAATTACAAAGCGGCGGTGATTGCGGCGAAAGACCGTGACGCTGTTGTGTGCGGTCGATATACGGGGCATCCGGTTCGGCAGATTAAAAATAAATTGACAAAAGAACTCGACAAAATGGAAAAAGAGAACATTCCTGTTGAAGAATTTGAAAAATTCGGCGCGGGAAGCTTGCAAAAATCGGTCATTGACGGTGACGCGGCAATGGGCTCGCTTATGGCGGGGCAAATCGCTGGGTTGGTGAAGGAAATCAAGCCGTGTGCGGAAATTATACAGGAGATGATGGCGTGAAAAGAGCAATTGCGTTGATGTTATCGATTTTATTGATTATTCCGAATGTTTTATATGTATCGGCAGAAACGGCGGAATCGACAAGAGTGGATTTGAGCTGGCTTGTGCAGGAAACCACCTATTTTGGCAGATTGTTTCTTGATAGGGAACATGATGGCGTTTTTAAATTTACGTCGGTTGAAGAATTGGCGGATTTTTATGAATCCAACATGGAATACATAAGCATGAGCAGAAGATTCGACGGACAAGGTAACCGCCCATTAAAACCCATAGAAACGGAAATTTTTCTTAACCCGAGATTTGATGAATCTTTTTTTGAAGATAATTTTTTGGTTTTTGCTTTAATTGCAATGCATAACATTGGCAGAGTGGAAGTGTTATCACTTTATTCGCTTTATGAAAATTGGGACGTAATTAATATTGAAATGTCATTGGATATTGGAATGATGACTGCGTCTGACGAGCGAACTATTGTTTTTGAAATGCCTGTTTCTGTTGCGGATAGGGAATTTCAAACCACACTGCTGTTATACGGAACCGAAGTTATCGCCGAACCAACCGCGGCGCCTATATTTGTAAACGGCGAACTTGCAGCGTTTCAAGCGTATCACATCAGAGGATGGAATTTTTTCAAGCTTCGCGATATTGCATATGTCTTAAACGGCACGTCGGCAGAATTTAATGTTGAGTGGGATGGCGCAAGGAGCGCAATTTTGTTAAACACTAGTCAAGCATATGAATCCGTTGGCGGCGAAATGGTAAATACAAGCACAGGAAATACAACGGCTATACTTTCGCAGACAAGAGTTTTCGTCGATGGTGATTGGGTTCATTTCATGGCGCCTGTGTATTATATTAACGGTAATCATTACTTTATGCTTCGCAATTTAGGACGCGCATTAAATTTTAACGTTGATTGGGACGCGGAAACAGGATCTATATTGATAAATACGGATTATTAGGATATAATTGAGGAGTCGCCGAATATGACACATAAAGAGAGAATAAAAGCGATATTTAATTATGAAAAATATGACAAAATTCCGGTGGTGTCGTTCGGATATTGGCATGAAACTTTAGAAAAGTGGCATAGCGAGGGTCATGTCACCAAAGAAGAATGGCATGATTATCTGGACGGAAACGCCGCTGATAAATCCATAATGAAAAAGTTGGGATTTGACTTTAACTGGAATCCCGGTTACTGGGCAAATTTCGGGCTAAGTCCCGAGTTTGAGCCTGAAATTTTGGAGAAATATGATAATGGTCAAATAAAAATGAAAAACGAGGCAGGAATTATCGTTATCGTGAAAGAGGGAATTGCTTGCATCTCGTCAGAAGTGGGGCATACGCTTACCGACCGAAAATCGTGGGAAGAATTATATTTGCCAAAGCTTCAATACGGCGAGGAACGAATTGATTTTGAACGTTTGCGTGAACTTGAAAACGCCGCTGTCCCCGTCGGGCTATACTGCGGAAGCCTTATGGGAAACGCGAGAAATTTGATGGGCGTCAAGGGGCTTGCATACCTTTATGCTGACGATGAAGAGCTTTTTCGTGAAATCATAGACACGATGGGGAATTTGGCTTATGAAACCGTAAAGCGAATATTAGAAACAGGTATCAAATTTGATTACGGACACTTTTGGGAAGATATTTGCTTTAAAAACGGGCCGCTTGTGATTCCGTCAGTGTTTGATGAATTGACAGGACCGCATTATAAAAAAATAACACAGCTTCTGCGCAATAACGGTATAAACATAGTGTCGGTAGATTGCGACGGAGTAATTGACAGTCTGATCCCAACATGGTTAAACAACGGCGTAAACACTATGTTTCCTATTGAAGTTGGCACGTGGAACGCCTCGATAAAGCCATGGCGTGAAAAATACGGAAAAGATGTGCGCGGTGTCGGAGGAATGAATAAACTGGAATTCGCGAAGGACTACAAAGCAATTGACGCTGAAATCGAACGGTTAAAGCCTTTAATTGAACTAGGCGGCTACATTCCGTGTCCCGACCATCGAATTTCTCCTGACGCGATTTGGGAAAATGTACAGTATTATTGCGATAAAATGCAAAATTTGACGAGGTGAATATAAATGAAAACAGCTTTCCTATTCGCCGGGCAAGGCGCGCAGGCAATCGGCATGGGCAAAGATTTATGCGAGAAATATCCAATCGCCGACAAAACCTATGACGAGGCGAGCGCGGCGCTTGGATTCGATATAAAAAGTATGATATTCGACGGCGATTCGGACACTTTGATGATTACCGAAAACACGCAACCGGCAATTTTGACCATGTCAACCGCTGTGTTGCGGCTAGTAATGGACGCGGGAATCAAAGCGGACGTTGTCGCGGGATTAAGCCTTGGCGAGTATACCGCGCACGTCGCCAGCGGCTCGATTGACTTCACCGACGCCGTGAAACTTGTTAAAGAGCGCGGACGGCTTATGCAATCGGAAGTTCCGCTTGGTGTCGGAACCATGGCGGCGATTTTGAATTTATCTGCCGACGATGTGCGGGAAGTTTGTGCCGTTGCAAGCGCGAAAGGCATTGTAGAGCCCGCGAACTTCAACTGCCCCGGGCAAATCACCGTATCGGGCGAGGTCGCGGCGGTGGAGTATGCTTGTGAGATTGCGAAAGAAAAAGGTGCGAGGCGGGCGATGTTGTTGCCGGTAAGCGCACCGTTCCATTGCAGTATGCTAACCGGAGCGGGCGAGAAGTTGCGTGAAAAATTGGACGGCATTACTGTGTCAGATATGCAAATCCCGCTTATATCAAACGTTACGGCGGATTATGTGGGTTCGAAAGACGACATTAAGGAAATTTTGGTGAAACAAGTGTCGTCGTCGGTGCTGTTCGAGGACAGCGTGCGGAAGATGCTTAAAGACGGAGTTGATACATTCGTCGAAATCGGTCCCGGTAAGGCGCTTTCGGGATTTGTGAAGAAAATTAATCCCGATGTTCGAATTATGAATATCGAAAATGTGGATACGTTTTGCGCCCTGCGGGCGTGGGCGTAAGGCGCGTTGCGCCTTAGACCAATTTGCCGCTGCGGCGGCGGGTTTTGCGCTTGTCAGCGCAGAACGACAAGGGTGTGTTGACACCCTTGCGGTAGACTTCAGCCAATCATTCTGCGGCAAAACATCTGCCTTGAATTCTTGGGAAGTCCTCAAGGACGAACCATTAGCGAAATCAAGATTTCGATGG
>WRAG01000024.1 GCA_009780345.1 Oscillospiraceae bacterium | reverse complement strand
TTATTCCGTACAACAGAAGTCGTGAGAACGCTTCTACCATCTTCGTTGCTCGTTCTACCGTTGATGGCGGCAATCCTGCCGGCGAAACCAACATCCTCGTTATCGTCAGGGATTAATTGAAACGGAAATCAGAGGGAAATGAAAAAACTAAGGAGGCAAATAATATGAAAAAGTTTATTGCATTACTTGTCATAGTTGCAATGCTTGGCATTTATGTTCCTATGGCTGTAATGGCGACGCCGTACGAATCTGCTGTTGAAGTTGAAGCTATACCGCTGGATGAACCTACCGAAGCTGAACTTCAAGCTATACTTGACGGCATAACGTTTGATAGATTGGTTCTAACAGGCAATTTCCAAGTTCCTGTTTTAATTGATGAAGTTTCAATCAGGTGGGAATCGTCTGACGAGTGGTTAACAATTGTTAACCACCACGCTGAGGACGCGGAATACACAACTATAACCGTTAATCGTCTTCGAGAAAGCTGCGCTGACGTTATACTAACGGCGATTATTGAAGAAGGCGCTATAAAAGTTACTCGCGATTTCGCATTTACTGTTGTTCGCCGCGAAGATAACGATATTTTGGTAAATCGAGTTATTATCGACGACAACGCGGAACATACTAAAAGACGAGCTCTTAACGGTGACATCTTTAGTGAGCCGTGGGAAATAATTGACGGTGACAACGTTATAACTATCAATACTGCAAGACAAAGAGTTTTTGTTGAGTTCTTGGTGGTGTTTGAAGGCGTTGCGACTACAGGGCTAAGAGTATATACTGCTGATAATCCGAACCTTTTCGGAAATCCGGTATATATAAGCGGAACAATTCAACCGAAAATAGCGAATTATTTAAGCTTGCCGGTAGGACAATTTAACCAATATGTGCGTTTGGTGTTCCCTGCAGGCGTTGAAGCGGTTAACATGATAGCAGGTTACTCGCACCCGGGCGCAGGTCAAGGAACTCAAGAAGATATTTTTGACGCAATTACTCCGCCGCCTGCATTTATTACAACAAGCTTTACAATGCCGGCTTTTGTATTCAATCGTCCGGCAACTTGGAGCACAACACGTCCCGGAGTTTTTACTATAACTCTTAGTGATGACGGAACATATTATCGTTTTGATATTACTCCACCCGCATTCGGTACTCCTAATAATGTAACCATTAATGGAATTATTTATTGGGCGGCTGGCACTCAGATGCCTATAAGCTATCCAAGACAGCATGCTGTTCTTCCTCAACCACCACCATCTAGTGGCGGTGGAAACTGGGGCGGCGGCGGAGGCGGCGGAAACAACTGGAACAGACCTCCTGTTGGCGGAATGGATGTTCCCGGCATAAGCGATATAATGCCACGTCCGCCGGAAGATGAGCCTGTCGAAACTGAAGAATGGCCGTTTTCTGACATCGCTGATCATTGGGCGCGCAGACAAATCACTTGGCTTTACAGCCGCGGGTATGTTACAGGAATGGGCGATAGCACATTCAACCCGAACGGCGCGATGACTCGCGAGCAAATGGCGCAAATTCTCGTAAACGCGTTCGACCTTGCGCGTACAAACAACGATGCTCCGTTCAACGACGCGCAACCCGGCGCATGGTATTTTAACGCAGTTTCAGCTATGTACGATCACGAAATCTCGCATGGCGACGGACTAGGAAACTACGGCGTTGGATTAAACATCACGCGTCAAGACGCGGTTGTACTGCTTTATCGTATGTTGATAAACATGGACGCGCTTACTGAAGTTGAAGCCACTACCGCAGAGTTTAACGACTACGCGAATATCGCAGACTATGCGATTGATGCGGTTAACCTGTTCCAAACGCTAAACATCGTAACAGGCACTCCAGCAGGATACTTCAACCCGACCGCGCAAATTACTCGTGCGGAAATGTCTGTAATAATATACAGAGTTTTGGAGTTCTTGAGATAATTTGATTTAAACTTAAAAAAAACCGCCGAAAGGCGGTTTTTTTGTATTTACGCCCTACGGGCGCAAACACCACACTTGACAAAATCACACTTGATTGGTAAAATAATATAATTGAGGAGTGATTAAAATAGACTATCAAAACGACTATACAAACCTAAACGACAAGCAAAAAGAGGCGGTTCTCTGCACCGACGGACCTTTGCTCGTCCTTGCGGGTGCCGGAAGCGGCAAAACCACCGTAATCATACATAAAATATACCATCTAATTAAATATTGCGACGTGCAACCATACAACATTCTGGCGATTACATTTACAAATAAGGCTGCGGCAGAGCTGAAATCCCGCCTCGCGGCGAAGCTTGACGCCGCCGGAGGCGACGTTTGGGCAAGCACATTTCACTCCGCTTGCGTAAAATTCCTGCGACGCGACGCGGACAAGCTTGGTTACGACAAAAATTTCGCGATTTTCGACGTCGCCGACCAACTTACCGTCATGAAAGAGTGTTTCAGAGACGAAAACATCTCAACCGACGATAAATACTACACGCCGCGCGGCGTTTTAAGCGCAATCGGTCGCGCGAAAGATTCGCTTACCTCGGTTTCGGATTTCGAATCGCAAAATTCCCATGATGCCTACAACGGCGTGATCGCAAAGCTTTACAGGCTTTATCAAAAGAAGCTGAAAAACTACAATGCCATGGATTTCGACGATTTGATCTACAACACCGTCCGCCTGCTTGAGGAAAATCCCGACATTTTGGAAAATTATCAGCGGAAGTTCCGTTATATACTGGTGGACGAGTATCAAGACACAAACCACGCGCAATACCGCCTTGTCGGATTACTCGCGAGTAAGCACAAAAACCTATGCGTTGTCGGCGACGACGACCAAAGTATATACAAGTTCCGCGGCGCGGATATTACCAACATCCTAAACTTCGAGCGCGAGTTCGGCGAAACGAAAATCGTCAAATTGGAGGAAAACTATCGTTCGACGCAAAATATCCTCACCGCCGCGAATGAGGTAATCAAAAACAACCACGAACGCCGCGGCAAAAACCTATGGACACAAAATCCCGAGGGCGACAAAACGATCGTTTACACGGCTCGCAACGAGTACGACGAAGCGTACTTCATCGCCGAGAAAATCTCCAATCTCGCGCTGTTCGGCGGCATGAAATACGAAGATTTCGCCATACTTTACCGCACAAACGCGCAATCCCGCGTAATCGAGGATTGCCTTCTTAAATCGGCGATTCCGTATCGCGTAATCGGCGGTGTGCGCTTCTATGAACGCAAGGAAATCAAGGACATCGTCGCGTATTTACGCCTAATCGAAAACTCGAACGATAATGTATCGCTCAAACGAATCATCAACGAACCCAAGCGCGGCATAGGAAGCACGTCGGTTGACAGGCTCGAAAACGTCGCCGCGACCGAGGGGAAATCGATGTTTGAAATTTGCCGAACTGCGACAAATTATGAAAGCTCGCTTGCCCGCGCGACCGACAAACTCCATAACTTCGGCGCCGCAATAAGCGAACTGATCGAACTGAAATCGCAAATCGGCAACGGATTGGCGTTGGACGAATTTGTAAAGCAAACCCTGGCGCGAACGCAGATGATGTCGGCGTTGCAAGCCGACAAGTCGGTGGAATCTCAAACACGGCTGGAAAACTTAGGCGAATTCGTCTCAATGGTAGGCGAATCGGTGCGGCAAAACCCGCAAATCCAACTTGCCGAACTGCTAGAAGACATCTCGCTTGTCGCGGATATCGACAATTACGACGAAAACCTTGACGCGGTGGTGCTTATGACGCTTCATTCGGCGAAAGGACTGGAATTCCCGGTGGTATTCCTAACCGGACTGGAGGACGGACTGTTCCCGAGTATGCGTTCGTTCGGATCTGAAGACGATTTGGCGGAAGAACGCCGCCTTTGCTACGTGGGAATCACCCGCGCGCGGCAAAAACTGTTTATGACATGCGCTAATCAGCGAACATTGTTCGGCTCGACGCAATATCAGAAACTTTCGCGATTCTTGAGCGAAATCCCCAAAGATTTGCTGGAATTTTGCGCGAAAGAGGCGGAACCACAAACGTTCCAATTTAATAAGGAAGATTTACGAAGTCGCGGAAGCGGCAGCTCAACATTCGGTTCCGGAACCGCGCAATCCTTTGACAAATATAGCTTCGGCGCGAAACCAACAGTTGGTGAGAAACTGAATCTATCCAACGCCGATATTAGTTTCAAAGCCGGCGATAAGGTTGAACATCGCAAGTTCGGCGTCGGAACGGTGAAAGTCGCGCAAGCGGTGGGAAATGATATGCGGCTTGAAGTCGATTTCGACGAAGCCGGAAATAAAAATTTGATGGCAGCATATGCGAATTTGAAGAAAGTGTAGCGAAAAGTTTACATAATAATTGGGTGAAGTTTACATAATTATGACAAACTGTAATATGGTAAAATTATGTAAAACTACATAGTTCGAAAAGGAGCAAAAACTTATGTTAAAATTTATAGACGGAGGCGTATGCGCGCCGACAGGATTTAAAGCGGCGGGAGTTCATTGCGGCATTAGAAAAGGGAAAACCAAAAAGGATTTGGCACTTATCGTGTCCGACGTTCCGGCGAACGCTGCGGCGGTATACACTCAAAATTTGGTGAAAGCCGCGCCGATTTACGTGACGCAGCAGAATCTGCAAAACGGCAAAGCGACCGCCGTAGTTTGCAACAGCGGAAACGCCAACACTTGCAACGCCGACGGCATGGAAAAGGCGTTTGCCATGTGCGAGCTTACCGCGAGCGCGCTGAACATTTCGGCGAGCGACGTTTTGGTCGCGTCAACCGGCGTTATCGGTCAGCCGCTTGACTTAGAGCCGATTCGGGCGGGAATTCCCGCGCTTGTAAGCGAACTGTCAACTTCGGGCGGCGCGTCCGCGGCGGAGGCGATTATGACGACGGATACATTTGCGAAAGAGGTTGCGGTTGAAATCGAAATCGACGGAACGCCCGTTAAAATCGGCGGAATCGCTAAGGGAAGCGGCATGATTAACCCAAATATGGCGACGATGCTGGGATTTTTGACCACCGATGCGAAAGCGGAGTCCGATGTGCTTGCGTCCATTCTCAAAAACGCGGCGGATATTAGCTTTAACCGCGTAAGTGTGGACGGCGACACTTCCACAAACGATACGCTTACCATTATGGCGAACGGCAAAAGCGGAGTGAAAATTTCGCCCAAAACTGCGGCGTACGAGCAGTTTGAAGAAGCGTTGAAGGGCGTTTGCGTTGCTTTGGCGAAAATGCTCGCGAAAGACGGAGAAGGCGCGACAAAGCTGATTGAGTGCGTAGTTAGCGGCGCGCCGGATGTGAAATCCGCCGAATTGGTGGCGGATAGCGTTATCAATTCACCGTTGGTGAAAACCGCGATGTTCGGCAACGACGCCAATTGGGGGCGGATTTTGTGCGCAATCGGTTACGCCGGCGCGCGTTTAGACGTGAATTCGATAGATGTCGCAATCAAGTCGGTGGCGGGCTCGGTTTTGGTATGCCAAAACGGCGCGGGCGTGGCGTTTAGCGAAGAAGATGCGCTATCAATCCTGCAATGCGACGAAGTGATAATCGACATCGCGCTTAATCAAGGAGATTACGGCGCAACCGCTTGGGGCTGCGACCTTTCGTATGATTATGTTAAAATTAACGGCGACTATCGTACTTGATTATTAATGTTTTCAATATTTTTCAAACAGCCCACGTCTACGATGTGGGCTGTTTTTGTATCCCTTTAATTCTCAGAATTAATTTCGCTCGATTTGGTTAATTTAATAAGAGAAAATTAATCAAGGACGTGACTGCGATGTGGAATTTTAAACGAAATTTCAGTTTTTTACTTATTTTAGTGATTCTAACGCCGGCATTTAGCCTGATTTACGCGTTTGTCGATATTAGTGTGTTCCAACCCGCCGATATTTATTCGAGTGAAACGATTGCCGTGTCGGCAGAGGAGCGGAGAGTGGTAATTCCGCTCGGAACCGCAATTGGCGTGGATATTAATATGGAAGGACTTTTGGTAGTTGAAGTTTCAGACATGGTTACAGCCGGCAATCAAACGCGCGCGCCCGCAAGGGACGCGGGAATAAAGCCCGGCGATAATATTGTCAGAATTAACGGCGAGGAAGTTCAAAGCGTCGAAGAAATTAATGAAATTATCAACGATAGCGATGCGGACGATTCCGAACCGCTTGAAGTTGAGGTAATGCGGGGTGACGAAACGCTGAACCTAACGATTGCGCCGGAAATGTGTCGTGACTCCGGCGATTTTAGAATTGCCGCGTGGGTTAAGGATTCGACGTCGGGAATCGGGACGCTTACATTTTATGACCCGGAAAACAGCACGTTCGGCGCGCTTGGGCATGGAATTACCGGCAAAGGTGGCGCGCCGGTTAACATTGCGGGCGGAAGTATTTTAAATTCCACCGTTGTTTCGGTTCGCCCGAGCGAACGAGGGCAAATCGGCGAGCTTAGAGGAATTTTTCTCGAACGGGACAGGCAAATCGGAGAAATCAAAATTAACAACGAGCAAGGGCTTTACGGGACGTTGGATAAGGAAATGTTGGATCTTGATGACGCGCGGGAAATGTCGGTTGCGCAAAAATCTGAAATTCGGGTAGGAAATGCGCAAATTTTGTCGAATATTGAAAGTGTAAGGGTTGAGAAATTCGATATCGAGATACAAAGAATTATGCGAAACACGTCGGATAACACGAAAGAGATGGTTATTCGGATTACAGATGAGTACCTGCTATCAAGAGTTGGCGGCATTGTTCAGGGGATGAGCGGAAGCCCGATCATTCAGAATGATAATATTGTCGGCGCGGTTACGCATGTGTTCGTGAACGATCCGACGCGCGGGTACGGAATTTCGATTGAGTCGATGTTGGATAGTGCCTACACAAGATAATACTTTATCTTGTGTAGGGGAATTTTGGCAGTTTATCTGTTGAATTTGTGTAGCATATGTGATTTTTTGAATTTTTTTGCTGAAAATTGGAACCGCCAAAATACTACATATTGTGTATGCTGTAGTTGTAATTAATATTTTTTTGCTATATATTGAAATTTTTTCGAAAAAACTATTGACAAATTTTGGAGATTGATTTACAATATGAATTGTAAATGGTAAATACTGTAAAAACGAAAGAGAGAGGAGAAGAATCATGACGAAAAGCGGTTCTAAGAACATCAAGGTGATGATTGTGGATGTTGACGAGGGGTATTCCGGCACTTTGGGGGAATTTCTGAATTATCAGGACGGTATCGAGGTGGTGAATACTTGCAGCGACGGAGCGGAGGCATTGGATAACATTAAAATAAACGAGCCCGACGTGGTTATTATGGATGTTGTTTTGCCGGGGCTTGACGGTTTGGCGATTTTGGAAAAATCGAAAAATGACAGGAGAGCGCCTTTGTTTATAGTTATCACTTCAATCAATAAAGACACGGTTGCCCGCGAGTGTATCACGCTTGGCGCGGAATATTTTATGATTAAGCCGATTGATTTTCAAAACTTGTCGGACAGGATTAAATCTATCAATAACGAGCGGTATACAAATGTTTCGAACTTGGCGGGCGCGCCGCAGGCGATGGATGTTGTTGAGAGCATCGATATTGAAATTTTGGTTACTCAAATTATTCACGAGGTTGGAATTCCCGCGCATATTAAGGGGTATCAATACTTGCGCCATGCGATTATGATGGTTGTTGAAAATTTGGAGATTATAAATTCCATTACTAAAAAGCTGTATCCTAACGTTGCGAAAAAGTATAACACCACGTCGTCGAGAGTAGAGCGGGCGATTCGGCACGCGATTGAGGTCGCGTGGGACAGAGGTGATACCGACGTTCTTAATTCGTTTTTCGGATATACGATTGCGAATTCTAAGGGAAAGCCTACGAATTCAGAGTTTATCGCAATGATTGCGGATAAGCTGCGGTTACAGTTGAAGACGGCGTAGCGGTTTGAATTAAAAAAGCCTTGTATCATTATATGATACAAGGCTTTTTTGCGCCCTTCGGGCGCAACTCACATAATCACTCCGCAGCCGATGCGTAAGCCGCTGTCGCCGGATGGTTGCGTTCTGTAATCGTCGGGAGATTGGTGTATGATTACGGTGTGTCCGATAATGTCTTCCGGTGTAAATCTGTCGGTGAAAAACGCAAGTTTCGCCAAACCATGGCTTGCGATTAGCACCGGAAAATCGCCTGCGTGATTACCGTGCAACTGTCCGTCCGGGTTCCAGTGCCCTCCGGCGCTTTGGAACGGATTGTCACCTGTATTATCGCCGCATTGATTCCCGTCATGTATATGAAATCCGAAGGGAGAGATCTGCGGTTTACCGTCTGCCGCCGGACTAAACGGCGGCAAACCTGATATGTCCGCGTACACCCATGTTCCGCCGTCTTGGCTCTTGAATTTCACGGTTCCCCTAAGGCGCGGCGCGATGGAACTCCCACTGATATAAGCAATTGCGTCGTAAAATAACGTCATTTTTTCACCTCCAAAATATATTATGTAAATAATGCCTAAGATGTGCGTGGAAAAAGCAAATGTCGAATTGCCACACCTGAGGATTAGGGAGCATGCGGGAGTATATGAGAGCATAGCGTGAAAACATATAAAAAATACATTGTTTATCATTGTGTGAGCGGCGAGATTAGAGTTAACCCCAAAATATGGTAGCAAAAGCGGTTTGACTTCTAGATGTTGTGGTGATATTATATTAGGCGAGGTGATTGTTTGAGTACAAATCTAAAAAAGATGTTACAAAAGAGAAAGATACCGCTTAGAATTACGGCGATTGTTGTTGGACTTACCTTAATTATGGCGGTGACTGTATACAGCGCGGCGGGTCCGTTTCAGCGATCGGTTACACTAATCGACAACGGAGAAGAAGTGTTTAGCGGCGCAATAAGCAGCGCGACGGTAAACGGCGTTCTAATGCAAAATGATATAACGCTGAATCTTGGAGATGAGGTAAGTGTTCCGCTGGATAGCAGGCTTTTGGATAACATGGTTATTGAAATTTTCCGCAATCCGCCGGTTACCATTACTGCATACGGCGAAACGCGGCAGCTTTTCACAAGTATGACTACGCCGATTGCCATTTTGGATCAGCTTGGGTTTGATGTAAGCTCGAATTATATCATATATCCGTGGGCGTATGAGCCCATTGAACTGCCGGCGGAAATTACGCTTATAAGAACGGGGTACAGGTATGTTGAAGCGGAAGTTAAAATTCCTTACCGGCTTTTTGAGAAGGATAATAATTTAATGCCTGCCGGTGCGTATCGATTCGTGATAGGCGGGCGAAGCGGGCAGGCGCGTAGGCAATACCGCATTGAGTATCGTGATGGAGTTGAATATCGCCGCACGGTTTTATATGAGCAAATGTTGAGTTATCCTGAGTTCGCGCTTCGAGAAGTGGGGACGCAAGGTTTTGTGTCGCCCACCACGAGATGGCGGCAACAATCGAGAGCGTACGGGTTTACCTATTCTCGCTCGTTTATTGCGGAAGCGACGGCGTATGACCCGACAATCAGGGGGAACAGACCTTTGCCAATTACAGCGACGGGCACGGTTGCGCGGCGCGGCGTTGTCGCGACAGACCCGCGGGTTATACCGATGGGAACAAGAATGTATATTACTTGTCCTTATGGGACGTGGACTTACGGATTTGCGATTGCGGGCGATACGGGCGGCGCGATTCGAGGATATAAAGTTGATTTGTTTATGTGTACGAGGACGGAGGCGCTTTCGTTCGGTCGCCGCCGCGCGAAAGTGTATATCATAGATGATGTAAGGTAGGAGATATGTAATCAAAAACCCTTTTGACACGATGTGTCAGAAGGGTTTTTGGTGTTTTGTTATAAGCGTACAATCAAATTGAGCTACCACAAAATAGACGTGATATTAACGAAATTATTTTTTGCCAAAGATTTTCTTTTTTAGTGATTGTGTTATTGCTACCACCTATTTTTGCCCAAAAGCTTCCTTTTGAAATTCTTCGTAAGAATCAGAACAACAAGTAATATCGCCAATGTCATAAAGAAATTCTGATTTAAATTCAGAAAAATCTAATTTTTCACAAATTCCTCTAATCCAAAGATATGTATTTTTTATGTCTTCATATGTTTTTGTATCATATGGTGACTTGTATTTTTTTGAATAGCTTCCCATTATTATTTCTCCTTAGATTTATTCATTTTTATAACTGAACTATACCGTGAAAAACAAAATAAGTCAATTATTTCAAATAATTGACTTATTTTGATATTTTAAAATATTTATAGTAACTTATTTCACTCAACAGCTCAAAAAAGCCAGTTCGGGTTCGCCGTTTACGTCGTTGAAGTAATAATACTCGTCCAATAGTATAAAATCACAGTCGCGTCTAACGCGGTATTCTCCGCTTTCTGCCCAGAAAGCTATGCTATAATCCCAAGAATCGTAATCTTCGGGGTATGGTATGAATCTTACAGTTACTCGATAACGCACAGAGTTCGTTAAATCAACGGTATATGGACCGGGCCCGGCGCCTTCGGGGCGCCAACCGTCTCTGTCTCGTTCAACTCTTTCGACCGAAATAACCTGCGGAAGTTCTTCGCCCCAACTGCCTATCCTAAATTGCGGCTCCAGCGCGATTTGGATTTGCTCTATGGTGTATGTTGTTTCTTGTGCGTCGTCGTTGTTTCGCGGTTCTTCGTTTTCGTAGGGTAAATCAGTTGATTCCGATTCATTTGTGTTGCCGCAAGCGGTTAGAGTGATTACGATTATGAGTGCGGCAAATAAGCAAGTAAGTTTTTTCATTTCGCTCACCTCTTTTATAAAATTGAGTAATCGCGGGTATAAATATCGCGCTTTGAGGAGTAACTCAAAGCGCGATATGGTGCGGTTTGTTTTATAGGACTTTCCACAAAAGTCAATAAAATCAATGTTTACAAGGCACACGCCAAGCAGTATTTACGATAAAATCACCTTGTTATTTAGTAGAATACTATAAAAAATAAAAGCAGTCAAGATATTTATTATCTTAACTGTTTTTTATTTAAGCAACTCGTCATAGCTTGTATTCAATACATCTCTAATGCCTTTTAACTGCATAGCGTAAATGTGCTGTATGCCACGCTCAATTTTGACGAGCGTTTCTCTTGTCATATCTACTCCCATAAGTTGCAATTGACGAACTAACTCGGTTTGACCTATTTTATTTGATTTTCTAATTTCACGAATGTTCGCACCTATGCGAATTTCGTCTTGCTTAATCTTAGATTTCACTATTCCCACCACCATTTGGACTAATTTTATTCCATTTACCTCTTGATTTTAATTAAAATCAATGTTATAATGGGACTTGTATTAGTCCACAAAGTGAAAAATGCAAATAAGAAAGAAGAGTTTATTTATGTTTATTATTAAAAATGTTATACGCATACTCGCCACAACAATTGCAGTTGTTTTTATCATTTTGGGCGGGAGCAGTATTATATCTTTATTTAATAATGATATGAATTTTAACATAATACAAAATATTATCATACTCATATTTGGCATTATTTCACTTTTGATTGGAGGTGGCGGTCTTTTTCTTATTTTCGCTTTACCAAAACGCTGTAAGAGTTGTAAAAAATGGTTTGCTTTTACCAAGCGAGATACAGAATTAGCACAAACAGAAAAATTCTACAAGGTCGTTAAAAATAAAACAAGACATAATTATTCGGGGGAAGTTATATCAACAACCGAACAGCATATCCTTGTAACACGCAAAACCTATAAAACTACTTATGTTTGCAAATATTGCGGTGCGGAAAAATATGAGTATGAAAAATTTGATAGTCCGAAGATATATTGATAAAATTGGTTTGCAAACTATTATTATAAAAACAATTAAAAATCAAAATAAAAACGAAAGAGGTATTAAAAAATGAAAAAACGCATTATTTCCCTTGTAGTAGCAGTAATTCTTGTTCTCGCACTTGCTCCGTATGCATTGGCTGTCGGATTTACCGAAATTGCTTTGCCATATGACAATGCAGGGCATATTGCAGGCGGTTTTTCCGGTGGATTTTCCGAGGGCTTGTTGGCGGTTAGTCAAGATGGCAGATGGGGCTTTGTTGATACGCTCGGCAATGAAGTCGTGCCGCCAATGTATGATAGAGTATGGGGATTTTCCGATGGATTGGCTATGGTTACGCTTAATGGCAGACTTGGCTTTATAGATAGATTAGGCAACGAAGTTGTACCGCTCAAATATGATGTAGCTACAATTAACGATATTCACGCAGGAAGGTTTATAGAAGGTTTGGCGGCGGTTAGGCTTAACGACAGATGGGGATTTATAAACACATCGGGCAATGTGGTTATACCATTTATATATGATAGCGTAGCTGTTTTTTCAAATGGTAGGGCGCAGGTTTTGCTTAATGGTAGAAGTAGTTTTATAGATAAATCCGGTAATGAAGTTATACAGCTTAATAATTATAATTTCGCAGGGCGTTTTTCCGAAGGCTTGGCAGAAGTCAGTCGAGTTGGTGGTATGTGGGGGTTTATAGACACATCGGGTAACGAAGTTATACCGCTTATATATAATTTAGCCAATCCTTTTTCTGAAGGTCTGGCGGCAGTTAGGCACGATTTTGTCAGATGGAGCCTAATAAACACGTCCGGCAATGTGGTTGCACAACTTAATCATAATTATAATTTCGTAGGGCTTTTTTCCTATGGTAGGGCAGGAGTTATGCGAGATGGCAGACAGGGATTTATAGACAGACTCGGCAATGAAGTTATACCCGTTGTATATGATAGTGTAAGGGAATTTTCCAATGGTTTTGCACGAGTTGAACGAGATGGAAAATGGGGGCTTATAGATACGCTCGGTAATGAGGTTGTGCCACCAAGGTATGATTTAATACAAGATAATCATTTTTCGGAAGGATTTGCGGTGGTCGGCATAGGAGACATAAACAATCGCAGATTTGGACTTATAGACAGATATGGAAACGAAGTTATACCAGTTATATATAATTCTATTCGTTTTTCCGAGGGTGTTGCGGTGGTTTCACTTGATGGGAATGTTAGCTTGCGGGTAATGGGAGCAACAGGCACACAACCAACAACGCCTGCGCCAACGCAAAATATCAGCGTTACTTTGAATGGTACAACAATTCAATTCGACCAACCGCCCATAATGCAAGACGGACGAACTCTCGTTCCGCTCCGTGCGATATTTGAAGCGTTGGGGGCAGATGTAGAGTGGGACGGCGTGTTTCAAATGGTTACGGCAACAAGGGGCGATACTGTTGTAAGATTGCAGATAGGTAATGCAGTAATGACAGTAAACGGCGAAAACATACCGCTCGATGTTCCCGCTCAAATTGTGAATGATAGAACGCTCGTCCCTGCTCGCGCGATTGCAGAAAGTTTCGGTGCAGATGTTCAATGGGACGGAGCAATGCAGACGGTTATTATCACGAATTAAAATAAAATATAAATATAGACACCATAACAAAACCGCCATAAATAGGCGGTTTTTGCTATTTCAAGAAAAAATATGAAAAAAAGTGTTGACTTTTCCAAAAGTTCGTGATATAATAATATTTGTATTGCACATATTTATTTTATAATACAAATATCAAAGGCGGGGATTTTAATGCGCAAAGTAATTCAAATTTCAGTATCAAACACTGAACATGCAGAATTGGAAAGGCAGGCGAAAGAACACGGACTTTCCATTTCTCGTTATATAATAAGTCAAATATTGCCAGATAATGAGTTCAAGAAATGGTATCCCGAGTTGCTTTTACGGGTGTCTAAACTTGAAAGCGGAACTATATTTAATATTCGTGAAGTTTTTGCAACCGACTGGAAAGATATTCCGAAAGGGATAAAGTTGGCACTTGGGAGAGTGTTCTATAAAAATGTAAGTGATAAAAATGTATGTGATGATTATAATGTAGCTAATATTGAAATTTTAGATAAAAATGATACAAACATACAATGGTATGAAAAACATTAAGAGGACATTATAAAAGAACAAATGAAAACCCCTAATCATTCTTGGCGGAGCGACAGGGGCTTTCGGATATCAACATAAGCAAATCGAGTTCGCTAATGTGATTATATTTATTATAACACATAAGCGCTCTCATTGCAATAGATTTTTGCAATTTGCAAGGGTGCTTTTTTTGTACCCAAAACGAAAGCGAGGTGATACAAATTTTAGCAAAAATTATCGGTAAGGCGATGTATAATTTTGTTGACGAAAAAACCAAAAAAGAGGTTGAGAGAACATCATTATATGTGATGTTCGAGGAAGAACCTTTTGAGGGGAATATCGCAACAAAGGTATCCATTGAGAACCATCTCATTCCCGCAGGCGGGTATGCCGTTGGCGATAGTTTGGAAGTGCAATTTAACAGCAAGGGCAAGCTGAAGATTGTTCTTCCAAAAACTACATCAGCCGACACTACTACTAATCTTAAACTTGGAAAGTAGTATGACATCAGCCGTCAGAGGGCGGATATAATGTTCGCCCTCAATGGACGGCACAAAATGAATTAAAGGAGTAATTAAAATGAAATTTTTTAGATTTTTGTATAGAAGTTTCCTAAAAGTTTATCAAGGTTGTTTTAAACTTGCAAAAGATAAGAGAAAGCTTTTGTTTCTCTTAATTCCTGCAACAATTATCTTGATAAGTTGGATTTTTAGAGATGTAAACATTATATTAAGCTTGCTTGCCGATGACCTAATGGCATTACCGCTTATAATCACGCTTTATATAATCGGCACACCCAAAGGCACATATCGTTGGGAAAGAGCTATGAAAAAATGGGGGATTTTCGGCGAAAAAAATGAAATACCTCGCCTTATTCATAGCGTGAAAGATGTTGAGAATCCTAACATTATTCATAATACATTCGTAAAACCTAACGGCTTGACGAAAGACCGATTTATCAAATACGAAATGGCTCTTGAAGAAGAATTGAACATTACTATAAAAAACATTGAGTATGCAAAATTTGGTTATGGCAAGAATAAGCAAAAAATTGTTGTAACCTCTATCCCTGCGGAGTTAGATATGCCAATGATTATATCGTTAAACAACGATAAATTGTCCGATATGCTCTGCAAGCATTGGTGCGTGGTCGGTCATACAGGCAGTGGGAAAAGCTATGCAATATCTGTATTGCTCGGCAAAATCATAAAATCTACCAATGAAAATATCGAAATAACGATAGCAGATTTCAAAAACTCATTCAAGCAGTTTGAGAACACAGGAAATTACTTCTCTTTTGATAAGTCAGAGTTGGGCATTAAAAAATTTTACAATGAGTTTATGGAACTTGTGTCGGGTGAAAAACCGCTTGACAACAAAATCAGAGTGCTATTCGTAGACGAACTTAACACAACGCTTGATACACTTTCTGCACAGGGTAAAGAGGGTATCGCCAGAGCTGCCGAGCTTAAAAAATCCATAGCATCAATTTTGGCAATGGGGCGTAGTTTCGGGTGCTTTTTGTGGATTGGTATGCAAGCTGCATATTCGGATTTTTTTAATCACGGCGCGCGTGATAATTTCGGCTGTATTCTCGGACTTGGCGAGCTGTCAAAAGAGCAAAAGTCTATGTTATTCAAAGGTTACGAGGACAAATTGAATGAAATTAACGGCGTGGGTGAGGGTTTTTGTCTTATTAAGGGAAAAGGTGTAGAACGAGTGAAAATAGAGCCAATCGAGGACAAAGACGCTCTTAATGATATTATCCGTCAAGCAATGTGTCATTAAATTGTTTGATGTCTTGGGCTTGGGCGGTGCGCCGTAGGCGCAAACGCCCAATGCCCCACTTGACATAAATAACACTTTTTACTAAAATACACATTTTTGGCGGTGAATAATATGAGTTACAAAGCAGTTTTGAAACGATATAAAGACGATTATTTCCGGCTCGTTATATATAAGCAAAATTGCGCCGAGATAACGGCAAGCAATGACAAGCAGACCAATATCGGTAAAGTTTCAAGAGATGTTACAAACGAAAGTAAGGAGCGAGAGTATAGCAGTATTTCACGCTCACGCTCGAAGGTGTTTGAAATCGCGATTGCTAACGACTGGAATTATTGGGTAACGCTAACGATAAACGGCACTAAACACGCAAGAGATAATTTAAGAGCTTACCGCAAGAAATTATCTAAATTCTTGAATAATTATAATTATAAACATAATATCAAGATTGCTTACATTCTAATCCCAGAACTGCATTCAGATAACAAAAATTTCCATATTCACGGACTTTTAGCAGGATTACCGCTCGAACATCTAACACAATTCACGCCCAAAGATAAGTTGCCGAGAAAAATTTTGAAAATGTTGCGAGACGGACGAGAGATTTATAGTTGGCAGGCATACGCTGAAAAATTTGGATATATAACGCTTGAAACTATACAGGACAACTTGCGGATTGCGTTTTACATAGCTAAATATGTACGAAAAGGAATTAAAGGCACATCTGCGAAAATCGGGGCAGGTAATCATTTATATTACTGTTCGCAAGGCTTGAAACGCGCAACAATTGAATTTCAAGGCGAGTTACAAAAACCAATTGAAATGGATTACGAAAACGAGTACATCGGACTTAAAACAATTACATCAATAGAGGACGGACTTTCATATTTTACTAACGAGGACGGCGAACTTAAAGGGGGAATTTTCGATGAAAAAATTTGAAAACATAAGATACAGCACACACATAATTAAAGTTGGGAAATCGGCTGAAAAAATTGCTGTTGTATGTTCGATATTTAAGAAAGACAGCGCACCCGATATAAACGCTAAACTATTTCGCTTAATGCGTGCGGACGTTGAAAAAAACGACTAAAAATCTACAAAATATATTGAAAAATACAGTCAAGTATGATACAATTTATTTATCGTAAATATTGCTTGATTGTGCCGAAAGGAGCGTATATTATGAAACAATCAAGCAAAATAAATATCAATCACACCGCCGCGCTATATGTCCGGCTCTCGCGGGACGATAATTTGGACGGCGAAAGTTACAGTATTTCCAATCAAAAAAAGTTACTCACGAAAGTTGCGAGGGAAAAGGGATATAAAAATCTCAAAACCTTTGTAGATGACGGCGTATCGGGCGTAACAATGGAGCGAAACGGACTGCAACAAATGCTTGCTGAAATTGAAAAAGGTTATATCAACGCCGTATTTGTAAAGGATTTGTCGAGGTTAGGTCGTAACCATTTATAGGTTGGACGGCTGACGGATTACTTTTTCGTTGATTATGATGTGCGGTTTGTGGCTGTTGCTGACAACGTTGATACCGCCGAGGGCGAGAATGATTTGACACCTATTCGCAACCTATTTAACGAATGGTACAGCCGCGACATATCAAAGAAAAAGCGTATCAGCAATCAAATTAAGGGCAACGCTGGCGAGCCGTTAGGGTTTGCTCCGTATGGTTACATCAAAAACCCCGACAACCCGAAACAATGGATAATTGACGAACAAGCCGCCGAAATTGTCCGCCGAATTTATTTCGAGTTCTTGGGCAAGGGAACGGAACAGATAGCCGCAGGGTTGGAAAAGGACAAAATTCTCACACCTATGCACTACTGGCACAGTAAGGGGATTAAACGCCCCAATCGCAACGGATTAAGCGACAAGCCCTACAACTGGACTGCTTCAACCGTAGTACATATCTTGACATTACAGGAATATTGCGGCGATTTAATCAACTTCAAAACATATTCAAAAGATTACAGGCGCAAAAAGCGGTTGAAAAACAGCGAGGAAAATATGGCGGTATTTGAGGACGTTCACGAGCCAATCATAAACCGCGAGGACTGGGAGCGAGTGCAGAAAAAGCGGAGCAAAACACGCAAGCGTAAGACAACGGACGGCGAAGTCAATATGTTTTCCGGCTTGCTTGTATGCGCTGATTGTAAAGGGCGGTTGAATTTTCATTTTAATCAAGGCAACCACGACATAAAATATTTCAATTGCGCCAATTTCAACAAGCGACATAAAACTTGCGACCAAACCCACTATGTCCGTGTTGACTTCCTCGAACAAGTTATCTTGCAAGAAGTACGCCGTTTGACGAAGTTTGCGACACAATATGAAAAAGAGTTTGCAAAGGCGGTTATGGGACACTCGAAAAGCACAGTTGAAAACGACAGGCAGGGCAAGCAAAAGGAGTTAAACGCGCTACTTGCAAGGGATAAGGAACTCGACAGCCTTTTCAATCGTATGTATGAGGACAACGCAAGCGGAAAAATTGACGATAGCCGTTTCGCCCGAATGTCAAAGGCATACACAGACGAGCAGACGGACATTGCCGAAAAGATGAAAACGCTCCGCGCCGAACTCAACAAAGCAGAGGACAAAGCCGTTACAAGTGAAATGTTTATCTCGACAGTCCGCAAGTACACACGCGCAAGGAAACTCACGCCGCAGATGTTGAATGAACTTATTGACAAAATCGAAATCCACCATACCGAAAAAGTTGACGGCGAGAATATACAAATAATCACTATATATTACGCTTGTGTCGGTGATATTGAAATTCCCGATTTGTCAAAAATCCCGAATGTAGATGTAACTGTCAACACACGAAAAGGTGTCAATGTTACATATTCGTCCACAAGAAAATTAGCATAAAAAAATGTAGATATAGAATTGAAATCCTATATCTACACTCGTACTGGTGCGGTCGGCGGGACTTGAACCCGCACGAGCGTTATGCTCACAAGATCCTTAGTCTTGCGCGTATGCCAATTCCGCCACGACCGCGTCCTCGTCGCTCGTCCTTATCGCTCATTTTCCCGCAAATAGCGCGGCAAAAGCTCGCATTATGGATGGCGAATCGTCTTTTCCAAAAACGTCCACCTTGTTAGGGCGTTTTTGGAAATAAAACCGTATTTGCGGTGACTTAAAACATTCTATCATAACAATATCTATTTGTCAACCAAAAAAATAACACAATATACAGTATAAAAATTTATGTTAACGTTAGTGTACATAATGTGAAATATGTGATGCGAATTAAAAAGTTATCGACAAGGACAAAGCCATATTTCAAAGTTATTGACAGTTTTATGCACATTATGCACATTTTTTATGTGTCAACTATGACGAATTTTACATATTTTAGGAAACGCGTCCGCTTTGCGGTATCACTACTTAAATTAAAAATTTTCGAATCTCTGCAAACGAATATGTTTACCATAATGGGCAAAATTCCTATCTTAAATTAATGCAAATAACTGTTGCATAAATTTTGGGATTATGGTAAAATGTTTTCATGTGAGCTTGATTGGAGGGGGTAGCTATGAACGTCAATATACATAAGTGGTCAGAGGTTAGCGCGGAGGTCAAAAATTTTGTCCTCAAACGCGCGGAAATTGATATTTCGGAGCATATGAAACTTGCAACCGAGGTTTCGAACGATATTCGTGCGCGCGGAGATAAGGCAGTTTTGGAATATACCGAAAAATTCGATAAAGTTAAGCTTTCGCAGGATAAAATCAAGGTTACCGAGGCGGAAATTGAGGACGGATATCGTCGGCTTGATCCGAAAATTCGGGAAACCATCGAATACGCGGCGGGGAATATCAGGAATTTCCACGAGAAGCAGTTACCGGAGGAAATGTGGTTTACCGAGGTTGATAAAGGGCTTATGGTGGGCGAGAAAACTACGCCGATTGTGGATGTTTGCCTTTATGTGCCGCGCGGGAAAGGGAGTTTTCCGTCGGTGCTTTTAATGCTTGGAATTCCCGCGGTTATCGCCGGCGTGTCGAAGATTGTTGTTGTTACTCCGCCGAATGAAGAGGGGAATGTTGACGATACGCTTTTGGCGGCGGCGAAAATTATCGGAATTACTGAAATATATAAGGTTGGCGGGATTCAGGCCGTCGCGTCCGCGGCGTTTGGAACCGAAACCATACCGAAATGTCATAAAATTATTGGACCCGGAAATGCTTACGCCACCGCGGCGAAGCGGGTTTTGGCGAATTATATCGATGTCGGGCTTCCCGCGGGGCCGAGTGAGGCGATTATACTTGCCGACGAGAGGGCGAATCCGCATAATGTCGCGCTTGATTGGATGATTGAGGCGGAGCATGGCGGGGATTCGGCGTCGTTGCTTGTGACTCATTCCAGGGAATTGGTGGACAAGGTTTTGCCGATTATGCAAGAACAAATGAAGAAGTTATCGCCGAAACGACAAGGTTTTATCGCGACAAACTTTTCGACATACGGCGGCGTGATTTTGACCGATAGTTTGGGTGAAAGTATTGATTTTGTTAACCTTTACGCGCCCGAGCATATGGAAGTCATGTGCGAAAATCCGTTCGATCTTTTGCCGAAGATTAAGAATGCGGGCGAAATTTTGTTGGGCGATAATACGCCTGTGACGTTGTGTAATTTCTTGCTCGGGCCGAACGCGATATTGCCCACCGGCGGGTTCGCGAAGACGTATTCGAGTGTGTCGGTGTTCGACTTTTTGAAGCGTTCGTCGATTGGATATGCGTCTCGCGAGGGATTCGAGCGGGTTCGCGAGCACGCGGCGCGATTCGCGACTGCGGAGGGGTTTGACGCGCATGCGGCAGCTGTTGCCGATAGGGAATAAAACTTTTGAAAAAAGTTTTGCAAAATTGCGCCCAAAGGGCGCGAGTTTTTAGGGCTTTGCCCTAAAAGCCCTTTTTGCCGCTGTGGCGGCAGGCGTTGCGCGGGCGCGCGCGGCGCGGCAAGGACCAGTCCTTGCCAAACCAGCATTTGAGACTTCGCTTGCGTGGTTTTTCGCAAGCGGTAGCCGAAAAGTGCAGGGGCGTAAAATTTTGCTTGCAAAATCCACAGCCATCTGCCAAGTTTTTGTGCGTCAAAAACTTGACAAAAACCGTCGCCCTCCCCGCTGCGACCCTTCCCGACAAAAACCATCGGGCGGGTACCCCGCTAGCGGAACCACGGGCGAAAGTTAGTGCAAACATAGCACATTCAACCAAATGACATCTCGCGCTTTTAGGCGCGGGTCGATCTCGAATGAGCGCAGTGTTATATCTCGGTAATTTTTCCGCGAATGCGGTTCGCGACAGGGAGTAAGTTGATAACTAGAAAAGCCCTGCTTCCAGGCAAAGGGGGTGTCGCCTGTTGGCGACGGGGGATTGTAAAAATAACAATCCTCAGTCACTACGTGACAGCTTCATTTGAGACTTGGCTTTCGTCTTTGGAAAGCCATAGCCAAAAAGTGCAGGGGCGTAAGATTTTGCAAAGCAAAATCCACAGCCATCTGCCTTTGCCTAAGGAGCCTTAAAAGCAAAAAGGAGGAAATTATTTTGAAAACCACTGTTACCGCGACGCGGAAGACGACCGAATCGGAGATTGTCGTTAAATTGACGCTCGGCGCGCTTGCCGCGGACTATCGAAGCAAAATCAATACGCCGATTATGTTTCTTAACCATATGTTAGAGCATATCGCGTATCGAAGTTCTGTAAATATTGAAGTTTCGGTTGAACTGGACAAGTTTGACTTGACGCATGTGATCGCCGAAGATGTCGGAATGACTTTCGGCAAGGCTGTTGCCGACCTTGTGGCGGAGAATGTTCCGATCGGATACGGCGATGCGATTGGTATAATCGACGAGGCGAAAGTGAGCGCGGCGATTTCTTTTGAGGGGCGCGCGTTGTTTGATTTTAGCACTGCGGGCGGCGGGCGTTCGTGTGATTGCGGATGTGAAAGTTGTACTTGCAACGAGGGCGGCATTTATATTGCCGACGAGGTTGAGGGAATGTATAGCGACGATTTATTGACGTTTTTGGATGGATTCGCGCAGGGGGCGAGTTGTACGCTGCATGTTGACGTTGAAAAGGGCGCGAATGGGCATCATATTTGGGAAGCGGCGTTTCGCGCGGTCGGAACCGCGCTTGGACGGGCGTTATACGTTGATCCGGCGAGGGCAGGTTTGACCGCCGGAGTTGCGGGAAAGGTGACATACGATGTTAAATAACTCAAATACTCGCGGCACAAATGTTAATGCAAATTCGGACGCGGGGCATTCAGCAGGCTCCGCCTGCTTCAGTAAAATTATTTTCGATATGGACGGTGTTATCACCGGTGAGAGTATGTATTGGGACGCGGCGGCGCTTACCGTTTGCGAATTGCTGTTCGGGCGGGAGAATGTTGACGCGAGTGATATTGACGGCGTTCATGATACGGTATTTTGCGGGCGGGATATGATAAATGCGCTGAAAGTGCGCGGCGTTAATACGAATTGGGATTTGGCGCTTGTTACATATTGCATTTCTAAGCATATTGACCCGGATTTGCAGAAACTTGATAAGGAACACTTCAAAAAAGTGCTTGAGTTTGCGCAAAGTTTGCCGTACGACGCGACGGAAGTTTATGATATTTCGTATAATGCCGCGGCGCGAGTGACCGGCAGGGATGTTTCTTACTTTGTTCGGGAGAAAGGCGAATTTTGGGGGATAGTGCAAGATGTGTTCGCGTATTGGTTCGTGGAAACCGGGCTTTATGCGATGGAGAAGCCGTGTGTGCCGCTTGAGAAGTTGCGCGGGTTGCTTGAAACGTTGAAAGCGCGTGGGATTGTGTTAGGAATTGGTACCGGGCGTCCTGACGGCGAACTGAAACGCCCGCTGGAGATGTGGGATATTGAGGAATATTTTGATAAAGCCAGTATTGGAAGTTACACCGATACGGTGAATGCTGAGATTGCTTGCAAAAGCGAGGTTTCGCTTGCGAAGCCGCATCCGTATGTGTTTTTGAAAGCCGCGGCGGGCGGGCGATATACTGATAAGGAGATTTTGGCCGGCTCGCACGATAATATTACTGACGGTGTTTTGGTTGTTGGTGACGCGGCGGCGGATTTTGTTTCGGCGAAAGCGGGCGGGTTCGCGTTCGCTGCTGTACTTACCGGAGTTTCGGGCGCGGATATGCGCGGATATTTTGAGGAGAACGGCGCGGAGTATATCTTCGATGATGTGATGGGGTTACGGGAGTTGTTTTTGAATTAAGGCGCGTTGCGCCTTAGACCTTTTGCGCGGGCGCGCGGGGATTTTGCGCTGACAAGCGCATATGTGCGGCGACTGCCGCAGACGTTGCGCGGGCGCGCGCGACGCGGCAAGGACCAGTCCTTGCCAATCCAGCAAACTTTTGCGCGCCAAAAGTTTGACCAAAAGCGCCGCGCTCATGAACACGCTCAAAAACCGAGCGCACATGGCGCGGTGGCTAGCGTATCAACTCGCTTCTACCAAAAAATATCTCGCGCTTTAAGGCGCGGGTCGCTCTCGAACGGGCGCGGTGCTATATCTCGCTAATCTTTCCGCGAATGCGGTTCGCTAACTAATGCTTTTATCGTCGCCGACTTTGGCGCAAATCGCGGTTTGTGCGTTTGCGACCATAGGCGACCGGGATTGGTAAGGGCAGAGTCCTTACCGCCCCTGCGGCAGCAGAGGCTCTTGGGACGGACCCGAATAAAGGGTTTTAGGGCAAAGCCCTTAGCCCAAAGGAGCGAGATTGAATGAAAAAAACCATAATACTCCTCATCATTATCTCATTTTTACTCATAATTGGCTGTACGCCGCCGATTGGCATTGTTTTGGGAGATTCGATGGAACCCACCGCTTCAAACGGGGATTTAATTTTTATAGATAGTCGCGCGGAAACCTTTGACAGAGGCGATATAATTGCTTTTGAGGCGCAGTATGATTGTGAGTGTCCGACGCATTTTAAGCGTATCATCGCGGTTGCGGGAGATACGATTTACATCGATCTTGCTTCGGGGAATGTTTATTTGAATGATGAAATTCTCGACGAACCATATAATTATGGAGCCGACGAGAATTTCCGGTAATTTTATGCGAAGCGGCGGATTTAGCCGAGAAAATCCGGTTATCGTTGAGGATGGATATGTATTTGTGATGGGCGATAACCGCAATAACAGCAATGACAGCCGTGAGAACGGACCGGTTTCCCTTTTGAGAATTCGAGGAAGAGTTACGACTAGGTAAATTAGGAACAATTTTTATATAATATCAATACAAAGGAGAATCTACTATGGAAGTTACAAAAGACACAATAATTTTAGATGCGTTAAACATGGACAGAGGGACGGCGCAATTTTTTATGGAAATCGGCATGCATTGCCTCGGTTGTCCGTCGGCGAGCGGCGAAACGATTGAGCAGGCTTGCGCTTCGCACGGGCAGGACGCGGACGCGTTGATTAGAAAAATAAATACATATCTTGCGCAAACCAATTAATAATTAACAATGTGCAATTAACAATGAAAGAGAGAATTTCGCAAAAAACGCGAAATTCCAATTTAAATAGGAGGAATTTCAAATGACAAAAGAGCAAATTTTAACTCAAATTCGGGAAATCGGAATTGTTCCGGTAATTAAAATTGACGATACTGCTGACGCGGTTCCGTTGGCGCAGGCGTTGATTGATGGCGGACTTCCGTGCGCGGAAATTACGTTTAGAACCGACGCGGCGGAAGGGTCCATTAAGCTGATTTCGGACAAATTTCCGGACATGTTTATCGGAGCGGGAACCGTTCTGACCACCGAACAGGCCGACCGCGCGATTGCGGCGGGCGCGAAGTTTATCGTGTCGCCGGGATTTAATTCGAAGGTGGTTAAGCATTGTCAAAGTAAAAACGTCCCGATTTTCCCGGGATGTATAACGCCGACCGAGATTGAAATGGCGATTGAACACGGACTTGACACGGTGAAATTCTTTCCGGCGGAGCAGGCGGGCGGACTTTCGATGATTAAAGCGCTTGCCGCGCCGTATACGAAGATGACATTTATTCCGACCGGCGGTGTTGATACCGGTAATTTGGCAAAATATTTGGAATTTGGGAAAATTATCGCTTGCGGCGGATCGTTTATGATAAAGCCTGATTTGGCGGAAGTTACGCGCCTATCAAAAGAAGCGGTGAAAATTGTTAAAGAGGTTCGTGGTTAATATGTTAAAAAACAAAAAATTACTCATACTAATAATTGTTGCGGTAATTATCGCGGCGGCAGTTGCGGTGACGCTTATATTTGCTTGCGGAAACGGTGATAACGGCGGAAACGATTCGAACATTGTCGATTTTGAAGTTGACGAATGGATTTTTAACGCGAGATATATGTTCGAGCGGATTGAGATGCCTGAAATTTTGTTTGAAGCGGAAGATGTAGTGGCGACTTTTATCGAGGACGGCAATGTTTCCGGAGTTGAAAACGTCGTTCGAACTGCTTGGATGATGGCGGTTGACCGAATTGTTCTTGCCAGCTTGGGCGGGCAGCTTGATGACGCGGCGATTGACGCGCTTGAAGAGGATTATGACGCGCTTTTCGCGCTTATGGAACAAAGACGTAACGAGCTTAGGCTTGGCATTGACAATATTGCCGAACATATACTTTCCGTGCGTATTGAAGAGCTTGACGCCGATGTAAACATTGCTATAGTTGAGCTTCGTAGTTTGGAGATATCACATTTAAACTCGTTTTTGGCGATTGTTGACAATCAAGAGTTGGGATTGCTTTATTTCACCCTTGAACGAGGGTTTGAATTTGATTTTATGCCGGATGATACGTCGATTAACTATTTTATTACTGTAAGCAAGATACGAATGCAAGAGGATGAGACGCTGTTTATGATTGAAAATGATTTGGGGATGTTTATTTCCGCGATAAGAGAATTTATTGCGGATCTATAAGGGGGATAAATCAGTGAAGAAGGTATTAGCGTTATGTTTGGCAGTAGTTTTGGCGGTTTCGTTGTTTGTGATTCTGACAATGGCGTATCCGGACGATGTTGAGGAATATCCCGACGAGTACGCGGGCGGTTATGCTGATTATTCGGAAGAATATTATGCTTCTCCCGCTGTGATAGCGGCGTATGGTTCGGAAATTCGTGTGTATTTGGACGGCGCGGCGTTGGAATTCGACGTTCCGCCGATGATAATCGACAATCGAACTATGGTTCCAATGCGCGCGATATTCGAGGCGTTCGGAATGGCTGTTGATTGGAATCCTTATTTTCAATTTATATATGCGTCAAGGGGCGCAGACCGTATCAAACTTCGTGTTGGAGAACCTTTGATGACGGTTGTAACCGGTTATGATGATTATTATACGGAAAATAATCAGGCAACCAATTTCCCGTTGGATGTGCCGCCGCAGATTGTGGACAATCGGACTTTGGTGCCGCTTCGCGCGATTTCGGAAGCGACCGGCGCGAGCGTTGAGTGGGACGAGGCGACACGGACGGTGACGATAGAGCGGTAAGGTTTTTGCGCCCTGTGGGCGCGGGTTTTTGGGGCTTTGCCCTAAAAACCCATTTTGCTGCATTGGAGTGGCGCGGCGAGTGTGGGTGAGGGTATTTTAAAAATTTTTGTCGCTTCGCTCCAAAAATTTTTTAAGGGCTGACGAAAGTTAGGCGGTCGGCAATTTGCCTCCCTTCTCTACTCGCATACAAATGGTCGATAGCGGCATATATCCGCACTTTCATTTCCGCCAAGCGGGGTACCCGCGCGCTTTGGAAGTGTCGTCGAAAACTTGTTTTCGGTAACGACACCCCTGTGAAAACTGCCCGTGAATACGAGGTGGTTTTTACCGATGTATGAACGGTTGCAGTTGACCACTGCGTGGGTCGGTTTCGACCGGGCGCGGCGTTCGCACGTACCAGTCTTTCCGCGAATGCGGTTTGCTAACCCAGATAGCGGCACGTTTTTGATAGCGCAGGTAACGGCGGCCTTCGCCGCAGGCGAATGGCAATTACTTTACGCCGTTTTGACAGCGGTTTTTGCTGTCCAAGCGCGTTTGTGCCGCAAGTTTGATAAAACTTTTTAAAGTTTTTCGGGGTTCGTCAAGGGTGTTCGATAACACCTTTGACAAACAAAGACGGGCTTCGAAGCCCGAACAAAAGCTCGCCGCCGCAGCGGCAAAAATGCCTGCGCCCACAGGCGCAAAACCCCAGAGCCTTGCTCTGAAAACAAATTTGATATTAAAGAAAGAAAGGATAGATGATAAACCATGTCTAATAAAAAAGTAGTTACACTAGGAGAAATTATGTTGCGGCTTAAACCGCCGGGGGTTGAACGATTCTTCCAAACTTCGACGCTTGAGGCAACATTTGGCGGCGGCGAGGCGAATGTTGCGGTGTCGCTTGCGAATTATGGGATGAACGCGTCGTTTGTGACCGCGCTTCCCGATAACGATATCGCGAACGCGATCGTTTATCAGCTTCGCGGGTTCGGCGTTGACACGTCGCACATCGCGACAACAAAGGGAAGAGTCGGAATTTACTTCCTTGAAGCCGGCGCGAATCAGCGTCCGAGTAAGGTTATCTACGATCGCGCGGATTCTTCGATCGCGACGGCGAAAATCAGCGATTTCGACCTGGAATCGGCGTTTAAAGGCGCGACTTGGTTCCATATTACGGGAATTACGCCTGCTTTGAGCGAAGCTTCGGCTGAACTTTCGATTGCGGCGATTAAAAAGGCGAAAGAAATGGGCTTGACCACGTCTTGTGACTTGAATTTCCGCAAAAACTTGTGGAAATACGGTAAAGAGGCGAAAGAGGTAATGCGTGAGCTTACAAAATACGTCGATGTGATTATCGCGAACGAGGAAGATTGCCAAAAGTCGCTTGGAATCGAGAATGGCGCGCACGTTGAGAGCGGCGAGTTGGACACGAAGAAGTATGAAGAATTGGCGGCGGAAGTGTTGAAGCAATTCCCGAATACGCAAAAAATCGCGATTACATTGCGGGAGAGCAAAAGCGCGAACCACAACGGCTGGGGTGCTTGCATATATGATCGTAACGAGTTTTACGTAAGTAAAAAATATGATATTTTCAATATTGTTGACCGCGTTGGCGGCGGCGATAGTTTCGCGGGCGGCTTGATTTACGGATTGAACAATTATCCGACGAACGCGCAGGCGTTGGAGTTCGCGGTTGCGGCGAGTTGCCTGAAACACTCTATCGGCGGCGATTTTAACCGCGTATCGGTTAAGGAAGTTGAGGCTCTTATGGGCGGCGACGGCAGCGGGAGAGTGCAGAGATAAAATATTACTAAACGGGAGGGAAAACAATGAAAAAATTTTTTAGTGCAATTGTTGCTTTTATGTTGGTGGTAAGTGCATTATATACCGCAACCGCTTCCGCGTCGTGGCAAGATGATTATATCGTGATTCTTGAGAATATAGGCGTTACCTATGCTCAGGTGGGCGGTTTTGTTGAAAATGGCGTTGATAGTGTTGCCGTTGTTGATATAAATAACGATGGTATACCTGAACTTATTTTTACGCATATTGAAAATAATATGATTGTTAACTTCTCAGTATATAGCTTTGACGGAAGCGGCGTTAATCGGATTATACATGTTCCGGGATTAGAGCATATAGTAAGCGCGGTTAATTACGACGTATATCTTACGCGCGACGGAACTCTGATTGTGCGCGGCGGAAATGGCGGCGAGGCTGCTGCGTGGTCAAGTTTTTACATTTTTAGAAATTTAAATGAACCGCCGGAAGAAGTTGAACTTGCGTATTCATGGGGAGGCATGATGATTGACGACAACTGGGTTGAAGGCGAAATGTGGTTGATTAATAACGTGCAAGTAACCCAAGAAGCATACGAGGCAGAGCTTAATCGGATATATGAAGGAGCGGCATATCGGCTTATTTATGATTATAGGTACTTTGATTTCATAGAATCCACTTTACGCGCCGGAACCGTTTGTGTTGCAATGGGCTATCAAGAGGCGATAGACTATTTGAAAAACTTTGTGTCGTCTGCTCCGACATCCGATATCACCGTGCTTCTAAACGGCCAAGTAATCGAATTCGACGTTCTGCCGCAGATAATTGATAATCGGACTATGGTTCCAATGCGTGCGATTTTTGAAGCATTAGGCGCGAATGTTGATTGGGACGAGGAGACACTAACAGTTACAGCGACACGCGGAGATTTAACGGTGTCGTTGCGGATTGGTAGCGATGAATTGATTAGAAACGACGAAGTAATTACGCTCGACGTTCCGCCGATGATTGTGGATAACCGCACTCTTGTGCCGCTTCGCGCGATTTCTGAGGCGATGGATGCAACAATTGAGTGGGATGAGGAGACGCGGACGATAACAATTGAAACTAATGATTAAAGGAGAGAAAAATATGAAAAAAGTATTATCAGTATGTTTGGTAGTGGCTTTGGCGGTTTCGTTTTTCGCGATTCCGTTGACTGTAACGGCTGAAGCGCCAATCAGAGTGTTTCTGAATGGTGAAGAAATTCAATTCGACGTGCCGCCGCAGATCATCAATAATCGGACGATGGTTCCGATGCGCGCGATATTCGAGGCGTTCGGGTATGAAGTTGAGTGGCATTATTACACTCAGGTTATTTATGCTTGGAAAAGTGACACCGAAACCATCACGCTTACAATCGGATTGCCTGTTATTTTCGTGAACGGCGAGCCTGCAAATTTAGATGTTGCGCCGCAAATTGTGAATGACCGCACGCTTGTGCCCGTTCGCGCGATTTCGGAAGGGCTGAACGCGGATGTTTACTGGGATGGCGACGCGCGAGTTGTGACTATAAGAACGATGCTGGATATTTTTATGCCGGAGTTTGATATAATGGAATTCGGCGGTTTGAATTGGCTTGTGCTTGACGAACAAGACGGAAGAACGCTTTTGCTCAGCGAGAGGGTGCTTGATATTGCCGCGTTTCACGACGCGGAATCGAACGCTGGCGCGTTTTGGAGCCAAAGTCAATTGCGCGCTTACTTAAATGGTGAATTTTACCTGCAATTTTCTGCCGCTGACCGCGCGCGGATAGCGCAAACAAACTTGGTGAATACTGCTAACCCATGGCGTGCCGGCGCTTCTAATCCACCGGACACAACCGATAAGATATTCTTGCTAAGCGTTGAGGAAGTTGTGGAATACTTTGGTGATAGCGAGCAGTTGGAACATCCGCGGTATAATGCGAATCGAATAAGCGATATGTATAACGTTGGCAGAATGGGCATGGATTCGGCGCAGAGAATCAGGCCTTGGTGGCTTCGAACGCCTGCTGACGGAAGCGGGTCCGCAATTGTTGTAAATTTTGACGGAACCATATTGGTGCAAAACGGTATGCCGGTTGAGCAGTATGCCGGCGTTCGCCCCGCTATGTGGGTTTATAACGCAAACTAAGACTAAAAAACATGAAAACAGCGGCAGACAAGCCGCTGTTTTGTTTTTTCTCGGTTAAACAGGACATATTTTCAAAATCCTTCTCATAAATATAGGACAAAGGGGGATTGAAATGTTCAAAGCAATTAATCTTAAAAAGATGTTCTTTTCTGTTTTGATAGTAGAATTGATCGGCGCTGTTTCGCTTATCATCGCGAGCGGAGCAAGAGGAATGTGGAACGATATTATAACGCCGGATTTAGCGTTGTCGTTAAACGCGCTGATTATCATGTGGTTTGCTGTGCTTGCGATGATGGGAGTTGCGCTATACTTTGCGAAAAGTTCGAAAAATGGCGATAAAATCGGCGGTTGGTTTTGGTTGCAGTTGATTTTCGCATGTTTATGGCCGATTTGGTTTTTTAACCTGCGGGCGTTTGGGTTTGCTTCGATTTGGCTTCTTATTTTAGTTGCGCTTATCGGAATTACGATCAAAAAATTTGCCAAAGCAAGCAAAGGTGCGGGAGTTTTGCTTATTCCATATTTGCTGTTCATTATTTATATGCTTTATTTAAATTATGGAATATTGATGTTGAACTGATGTTTGCTAATTACGCAAAAAACCGCCGAGAGGCGGTTTTTTGTTATCAATTATTATCTGACACGGAAGCCATAGCTTCTGAACAATTTCCGCACTTTTTCGGTTTCTTCGGCGGTTGGCTCGGGTTTGCCTTTAAGTTCGTATTTGAGATTAAGATTTTCCCATTTATACGCGCCCATTTGGTGGAACGGCAAAACTCCGACTTTTGTCACGTTTTTGAGAGATTTTAAATATCTCGCCATTTCGTGAAGGTCGTCTTCGTTGTCGGTAAGCCCGGGAACAAGCACAAACCGAACGCAAGTGGGAATTTCCTCGTCGAATAGGAATTGCGCGAAGTTAAGCGTTGCGTCAATGGTCGCGCCTGTCACTTTTTTGAAAGTATCGGCGTTTATACTTTTGATGTCTAACAAAACTAAGTCGGTGTATTTCAGAACCTCAAGAGTTGCGTCGTTTATGTTGCCGTCATGTCCTGATGTGTCTAACGCGGTGTGCAAACCTTCAAGCTTGCAAGCTTTGAACAACGCCGCGGCGAATTCTTTTTGCAAAAGCGGTTCGCCGCCGCTTAATGTCACTCCGCCGCCGGATGCTTGGAAATACGACCGATATTTTAATATGTCTTCCATGATTTCGCCGACAGTCAGCTCTTTGCTATAATTATTGATATCCCAAGTGTCGGGGTTGTGGCAATACAAGCACCGAAGGTGACAGCCTTGCATGAATATAACATATCGAATTCCCGGGCCGTCAACTGTGCCGCAGGTTTCTATCGAATGTATTTTTCCGACAACATTATAAATATCGTTCATATGGTGTCCTCCGTTGTGCCTGTGTTGTCAATTCCCAATGTTTCAAGTAAAGGAAAATCCGTTGGGCAGAGTGTAGGGCTGCAACTTGCCGAAAATAAAAGCCAAAAAAATAATTTTACTCCGCCGGAAAAGGATCAACAAACACTCGTGTAGCAAGCTCGTTATCCAAAGCCAGCAACATCGCGTCATTGTCGCCGATAAATTTCAGTTTATCTAAAATTTCGGTCGCGCTCGCCTCTTCCTCAACCTGCTCGTTTACATACCACATCATAAATTGATAGCAAGCGTGATCAGACTCTTGCATTGCAAGGGTTGCGATAGCGTTGATTCTTGACGTAACTTTTTGCTCGTGTTCAAGAGTCATTTTAAATATTTCGTTAATGTCGGCAAATGAAGTCGGCGGTTTTTCGATTGCCTCAAAATCCGGAGTTGCGCCGCGTTCTAAAATATATTGGTATATGTTTGTTCCGTGTGACATTTCCTCTTGCGCTTGCGCGAACAACCAGTTTGCCGCGCCTTTCAAGCCCATTCCATCCGCCGCGGCAGACATTGAAAGATATAGATACGCCGAATAATACTCGGCATTCACTTGGTCACTTAAAGCTGTTGTTAAATTTTTGCTTAGCATAATTTTTCCTCCTTACATTGTAATTTCTCTACACATGTTCGTGGAAGGTACGGTGGATAACGTCCAACTGCTGCTCTTTCGTCAGTTTTATAAAGTTTACGGCGTAGCCGGAGACGCGAATTGTCAATTGCGGATACAATTCGGGGCGTTCCATTGCGTCGAGCAGGGTTTCGCGGTCGAAAACGTTGACATTCATATGATGCCCGTTATCCGCGAAATATCCGTCCATTATGCCGACAAGGTTGCTGACTCTGCGTTCTTCAGTTTTGCCGAGCGCGGCGGGGATGATCGAAAATGTATATGAAATTCCGTCCAACGCATACGCGTACGGGAGTTTCGCGACCGACGCAAGGGACGCAATCGCACCTTTTTTGTCTCTGCCGTGCATCGGATTCGCGCCGGGGGCGAAAGGTTCGCCGTCTTTTCTGCCGTCCGGAGTTGAGCCGGTTTTTTTGCCATACACAACGTTTGACGTGATGGTAAGAACTGATGTCGTTGGAACTGCTTCTCTATAGGTCGCGTGTTTTTTAAGCTCGATCATGAAATTCTTCAAAACCTTAGAGGCAAGCTTGTTTATTTCTTCGTCGTTGTTTCCGAATGCGGGATAGTCGCCTTCGATTTCATAATCGGTTGCAAGCCCTTTTTCGTTTCGGATAACTTTAACTTTCGCGTGCTTTATCGCGGACAAAGAATCGACAACAACAGATAAGCCGGCGATTCCCGTTGCTTGAGTTCGCAGGATATCCTTGTCGTGAAGCGCAAGTTGCAAACTTTCGAAGTTATACTTATCGTGCATGTAGTGAATAACGTTCAACGTGCTGATATACAAGCCAGCGAGCCATTCGACAACTTGGTCGAACTTGCGTTTTACTTCGTCGTAATCAAGATATTCGCTTGTAATGGGCGCAAATTCGGGACCGATCTGGTCGCCGCTTTTCTCGTCTTTGCCGCCGTTGATGGCATACAGCAATGCTTTCGCCAAATTTGCGCGCGCGCCGAAAAATTGCATCTGCTTGCCGATTCGCATTGCGGAAACGCAGCAGGCGATTGCGTAATCGTCGCCCCAATGGCCGCGCATAAGGTCGTCGTTTTCGTATTGAATCGAACTTGTGTCAATTGACGCTTTCGCGCAGTAATTTTTAAAGTTTTGCGGAAGATTTACGCTCCACAAAACGGTAAGATTCGGCTCGGGCGCGGGTCCTAAGTTGTACAGCGTGTGAAGCATGCGATAGGACGTTTTAGCTACAAGCGAGCGTCCGTCTTCGCCCATTCCGCCGATACATTCGGTAACCCAAGTCGGGTCGCCTGAGAATAGGCTGTTGTACTCGGGTGTGCGCAGGAATCTGACCATTCGAAGCTTCATTACGAAATGGTCAATCAACTCTTGCGCTTCAATTTCGGTTAAATCGCCATTTTTGATATCCCTTTGGATGTAAATGTCCAAGAAAGTGGACACGCGTCCGAGGCTCATTGCTGCGCCGTCTTGTTGTTTAATCGCCGCCAAAAAGCCGAAGTATGTCCATTGTATCGCTTCTTTTGCTGAATTTGCGGGCTGCGAAATGTTGAATCCATAGCTTCCCGCCATTTCGGTAAGCTCTTTGAGCGAACGGATACTTTCCGAAATGTTTTCGCGCAAACGAATTGTGGATTCGTCCATCGCGCCGCAATCCAATTCTTTTTTCTCTGATGTTTTTTGCTCGATAAGAATTTCGGTTCCGTAAAGCGCGACACGACGATAATCGCCGATGATTCGCCCGCGCCCGTAAGCGTCGGGAAGCCCCGTTATTATCCCGCTTTTGCGCGCTTTTAACATATCCGCGGTGTAAACATCGAAAACTCCGTCGTTATGAGTTTTGCGGTACTTCTTAAATACAGTTTCGGTATCTTCGTCAAGCTGATAACCATACGCGTTTAGGGCATTTTTAACAACGTTAAGTCCGCCGAACGGCATAATCGCTCGTTTTAACGGTTTATCGGTTTGGAATCCTACGATTTGCTCAAGATCCTTATTTATATAACCCGGGCCGTATGCGGTTATGGTAGACGGCGTCCTGGTTTCAACGTCTAAAACTCCCTTTTCGTTTTCTTGCTTATAAAGCTCCAAAACATCTTCCCAAAGCTGCTTCGTACGGTCTGTCGGAGCGGTTAGAAATGATTCGTCGCCTTCATAAGGCTCGTAATTAAGTTGTATAAAATCTCTTACGTCAATTTCCCGTCCCCAATTGCCGGGAATGAAGCCTTTCCAAGCTTGTTGCATAACACTCACCTCGTTTGTAAAATTTTTGTTTCTGTCACATTACAGAATAACACATTTGGATATAAAATACAAGGGGAAATTGTATAAATTTTTAAAATTTGCAAAAAATATTTTTAAGAGGTGATTTATATTATGAACAATAATGATCATACGCATACGCTACCCAAAAACGCGCTTCGTGATATTCCGACTCCGAATAGTGATGCGAAGGAAATTGTTGCGTTGCTTAAAGATAATGGGCGAGTGGTGGGATATAAGCTTTCGGACGGGCAGGTTTTGCAGAAAGAAGAGGCGGTTGCATATGCGAAGTCCGGAGGAATAAAAGGAGTTGGCGTTGCCGCGCGGAATGATGAAGAATATTTGAAGTCGATTCCGGATGGAACAGAGGACAATAATTTATCTCATTTGCCGACTGTAAGCGAATAGTTTAATGTGTGAATTTGTGTGAAATCGAAAAAAGTGGATAATGCTCGCATTATCTGCTTTTTTGATGTCGTTTTTAAATGCTGTTTGTTTTTGAAAACCCATAAATTATGTAAAAAATATCATAAATTAACAAAGAAAAAATCACTTTTTTGTTGACAATTGCTATGGAGATGTGATATAGTAGTAGATGACGTAGTGTGCGAGAGTGTGTGGAGCGGAGTTGAGCGGAAAATTGAGCGAAAAATTGCACATGAAAATTGAACTGCTGCGG